>JAHFCA010000064.1 GCA_023249715.1 Elusimicrobiota bacterium | reverse complement strand
TGCTTCTCTAAAAATATCATCGCTTCCTTGTACTGTGTCCGTAAATCATTTTGAATATCTTTGCGATCATAAATATGCACCCGATTCGTGCCTTTAAAAGCAACCAGAGTCATTTGACATTGGATAATATGCCGTCGCGGTTCTTTCGCAAAAAATAGTACACCAGCATTTTTAATTCCATCCTTGGTTGCTAAATTAAGACTCCGAAGAGCATCTTGAGGACTGACCTTATCTGCAGAAATATTTGCCTCACTAAAGAATGCTTTAATCTTTTCAGGAGAAATGTCATCCCAAGTAACATCTTTATGTATGTTTTCTTCAAATGTACCCGCAACAGAATTCTTATAAAGAAATCCAATCTCTTTTTGAGTCATCTTCTGGCTGAGACCATCCAATCGCATAAAATAACCTGAGGAACAAGAATACGGTTTCTCATGGCCTTCTGGAATTTCAATAATAATCAAGTTTTCGCCCCTAGAAATTTTCTTAATTCCGATGGATGGTTCGCATTTGCGGGCAAGATCAATAATCTCAGCTTTCATTTTATTGGTTAGGGTCTCACCTACAACTCTACTGTCATCAGATACCCCTAGGATAATCTGTCCACCTTTTGTATTGGCAAAAGCAACAATATCGCGGTCAATTTTTGAGGAATATTTCTGTTTAAATTCAACAGTTAAACCTTCACCTTCAGCGATCAATAATCTTATTTTTTCAATATCCATGATTCATTTTTTTTCACGACATTATAACAATAACAAAAACTTGAGACAAAAAGTTTGTCCGGTTTTGGTCAAAAAAATAGACATGGGACGCAATCCACCTGTAGTAGATTACATCCTGATTCTCTCCCTCTATTTTTATACTACTTTCCCAAATAGAACTTGGTGCGTTTGACTTCCCTGTATCGCGATAGGGAACCAGCGTGATTCAAGTATGTTGTCTACTAAAGACCGGCGTTTGCCTCCGTAGAGACATTTAGAAGAATTTACCAAGTCCAGAAAAGTCCACATAGTCAATAATAAAATGAGCTAGGATTAATGGTAAAACGCTTCCTGTACTCCACATTACAATCATAAAAACCATGCCAATAATTGCCGTATTGAAGATAGCATTCAGTCCAAGAGACCAATGAATAAGTCCAAAAAGCAGAGTGGAAATTAAAAATACTTTCCACGTGCTTTTGTAATTTTCAGAAAGAACTGTAAAAGCTAGTCCCCTAAATATAATCTCTTCTACAACTCCTGTAAAGAGAAACAATCCAAGGTATAAATCCGCCTGATACAGGAACGGATTTGAAATCGTTGGGTAATTCCCCAATCGAGTATTGGGAAGAATAGAAGTCCAAAATCTACCGCCAATTTGGTCTAAAAAGAAGCCGGCTAAGCTCATAAAAATTGTCCAGAAAATAAATTTAGGAAGAGCTATCCTTTTAAGGCCCACATCTTCAAAAGATATGGTTTTATTTAATACCAAATAGACCCCATAGGCTAAGACCCAGGTTTTAACACTGTACTCTATAGCAATCCATAGACGATAATCATGAGAAAAGAAAATATTATTAAAATCATTAAGAAAAAAAGGAAGACACAGCAAAACAAAAGCTTTAATTCTTTTTTGGGGAATAGGAGTAGTGAAGAAGTTAGAATTAATGGGAATGTTTTAAACGTTTAATGGCTTCAAGATATACTTCAGAATCGCGGCGAATTCCAACCGCTAAAATAAAAACGAGAACTTCTTCTTTTAGAACTTTGTAAACAATCCGATAAGAATTAAAAATAACGAGTTTCCGATAATCTTTCAGTTCAAATCGTAAGGGAACCCCAACTTTTTCCGGTTCAAACGAAAGCAATTCCTTACATTTTCTTTTAATCTTTTCTTTTGTTTGGGCGTCAAATCTTTTGCTATCTTCTGTAACAACTAGCTTGTGTACTTTAATTTTGTAGCGCCGAACTGGGATCACTCTCCAACCAACCTTACCATTGGTCTAGTTCAACGAAATCCTGTTTTTTAGATCGTTTATCCCGCGCTAAAGCAATGGAACCTAGCACATAATCTTCAGCAAACTCCAACATTTCTTCGAAAGCTTCATAGTTCTTGTAATTAAACAGTACTGCTACCGGCTTATGATGCTTTTGCAAGACAACATGATGGTCCTTCAGTTCCCTCAATATTTCCTCTGATTTGTTTCTCAGTTCACTAATGGCAGCAATTGTCGTTTTCTCTTTTAGAGTAATCATATTTACACCTCATTAGGGGCACTAGGCAGCCTAGATTAAGTATAAATCATGCATATTAAAATGTCAATGGTTATGACATTAATTGTACTTTTTATAGGCAGAAATAATATCCCCTATAACAGAAGGTTTATGTCTAATTACTCCCATTCGATGGTGGCGGGGGGTTTGGAGGAGATGTCGTAGACGACGCGGTTAACGCCTTTGACTTCGTTAATGATTCGGTTGGAAATTTTAGAGAGCACTTTTTTGGGGATGTCGGCCCAATCGGCGGTCATGGCGTCTTGGGAGGTTACCGCGCGCAACACGATCACGCGCTCATAAGTGCGGGCGTCCCCCATGACGCCTACCGTCCAGACGGGAATGAGCACAGCAAACGCCTGCCATAAAGAGGAGTAAAGCCCGCTGGCGCGGATCTCTTCTTCCACAATTTTATCCGCTTCACTTACAATTTTAAGTTTTTCTTCCGTTACACCCCCTAAAATTCGCACCGCGAGCCCCGGCCCCGGGAAAGGGTGGCGGGAAAGAATTTCATCCGGGAGTCCGAGCTCTCTCCCTAGTTCGCGCACTTCATCTTTAAAAAGAAATTTCAAAGGTTCTACCAGAGAAAGTTTCATTTTTTTAGGCAATCCACCTACATTGTGGTGGGTTTTAATCACACTGGAAGGCCCTTTTACACTTTGGCTCTCAATTAAATCTGGGTAAAGCGTTCCCTGCACCAAGAAATCTATTTCCCCTAACCGTTTTGACTCTTTCTCGAATACAGAAATAAACTCTTTCCCTATAATTTTTCTTTTCTTTTCCGGATCGGTGACTTTTTTTAACTTTTTTAAAAAATATTTTTTTGCGTCAACAATATGCAACTGATTTTTAAATTTTGCTCTAAATATTTTTTCTACCCGCTCTTTTTCGCCCCAACGCAAAAGGCCATTATCTACAAAGATGCAATGGAGCTGGTCTCCAATAGCTTCCTGCACTAGGGCGGCAGCCACCGCCGAGTCCACTCCCCCCGAAAGAGCGCAAATTACTTTTTTAGTTCCAACCTGCTGCCGAATTTCTGTTTTTTCTTTTTCTATAAAAGAACTCATTTTCCAATCTCCAAGTTCCCCGCAGACAGAAAATAAAAAGTTAGCAAGAATCTCTTTCCCTTGAGCCGTATGTACTACTTCGGGATGAAATTGAACGCCGTAAAGATTTTTTTGAGGATGACACATAGCAGAATAGTTCGCCCCAGAGCTTTTAGCCAAGCGAATAAATCCAGAGGGGAGCGCCGTCACCTCATCCCCATGACTCATCCAAACAGAAATTTGTTTTGGCAACCCTTTAAATAGAGAGGAACTCTCCTCTACTAAAATTTCCGCATGGCCAAACTCCCTTTTTTTGGCTCTTTGCACTTGGCCGCCCAAAGAGTGGGCCATGAGCTGCATGCCATAGCAAATTCCTAAAACCGGCTGGAGTCCAGAAAAAACCTCTTTGGCGCAATCGGGAGAACCATCGCCATCTACGCTCTGTGGACCACCGGAAAGAATAATTCCTTTCGGCTCTCTAGATTCTATTTGGGAATAGGGAACCGTATGCGGGAGAATTTCACAATAAATTTTTTGTTCCCGAACCCTGCGAGCGATGAGTTGCGTATATTGTGAACCAAAATCCAATATGACGATCATTTAAGATTTTCTAGGTAGGCTTTATATCCTTCTTTCTCTAACTTTTCCGCCTTGGACATGACTTTATTTTTTAAACTGAGCCGATAGTCTTCCAATTTTTTTTGCAATTCAGAATTGGCTAAACTCAGTATGCGAATCGCCAAGAGCGCGGCATTGCCGGCTCCATTCACCGCTACAGTCGCCACAGGAATTCCTTCGGGCATTTGCACAATAGAGAGCAAAGAATCTAACCCATTCAAATTAGATTTTATAGGCACTCCAATCACAGGCAACGTTGTTAAGGCCGCGACCACGCCAGCCAAATGGGCCGCTCCGCCTGCCGCGGCAACGACAACTTGGATGCCTCGATCCCGCGCCCCTTTCGCATACTCCACCGCTTTTTCCGGAGTGCGATGGGCAGAAAGAACCGTAATTTCGTAAGGAACTCCAAACTGATCTAAAATTTCGGCAGAAGATTTCATAATAGGCAAATCCGAATCGCTCCCCATAATAATGGAAACAACTGGTTTTTTAGAATTGAGTTTTTTGTTCATCTTATTTTCCCATCCCCAGTTTTTGAGCTTTTTGATAGACCTTCCCTTCGGATTTAATATCTGGAGCTATCATAATCTGCACCAGTTGCATCTCTTTAATATTGTGGGCTCCTAAAGATCCCATAGAAACTTGTAAGGCGCCCACTAGATTTTGCGTGCCATCATCCACATTCGCTGGACCCAGCAGAATTTCTCTAAGCAGAGCGGTTGTTCCTACCCAAATGCGAGTTCCTCTTGGCAAATAGCGGTCTGGCATCGCCATGCCCCAGTGGTATCCTTTCCCGGGGGCTTCTACTGCTTTTGCTAATCCGGACCCAATCATCACCGCATCGGCCCCGGAAGCGAATGCTTTGCAAATATCTCCGCTGGTCACCATGCCTCCATCGGCAATAATAGAAACATATCGGCCCGTTTTTTTAAAACAAAAGTCCCGCGCGGCCGCGCAATCCACTATGGAAGTCACTTGTGGAACTCCAATTCCCAACACTCCTCTGGAAGTACACGCCGCTCCCGGACCAATCCCAACCAATATTGCAGAGGCTCCTGTTTCCATTAGAGCAAGCGCCGCGTCGTAAGTAACGCAATTGCCAATAATCACGGGAAGTTTTTTACCGACCTTCTTGCAAATTTTGGAAAAATCTACAGAACTGTATTTAGTAGAATCGTGTCTTACGCTCGTAACGGTAGACTGAATCACAAAAAGATCCGCTCCCGCTTCCAGCGCCAATGCGGAAAACCGCTCAGACCGTTTAGGAATAGCGGAAATCGCCGCAAGAGATCCGCTTTTTTTAATCTGCTCAATCCTCTTACTTAGCAACTCTTCTTTAATGGGTTCTCTATAAATTTGCTGTAAAAGGTTAGTTGTTTCTTCCGATTTCGCCGAAACAATTTTTTTCAACACTTCTTCCGGATTTTTATAACGCGTTTGAATTCCTTCGGAATTTAAAACAGCGACTCCTCCGCATTTCCCCATCTCAGAGGCAAAAGTTACATCCACCACTCCATCCATAGCGCTGGCAATAATAGGAACTTTAAGAGTTACATTCCCAATTTTTGTGGACACATCTACTTCTTCCGGATTCACCGTAACTAACCCGGGGACCAAAGAAATTTCGTCAAATCCGTAGGCTCTTCTTGCTTCTCTATCTTTACCAATAAAAAATGCCACCGCTGCCTCCTTGTCCTAAAATATTTTAAAAATATTTACTCTACCATTTTTGGCAATGTAATTTCTTGCTGTTTTTGATATTTTCCCTTCTTATCCGCGTAGGAAACTTCGCAAACTTCATCCGATTCTAAAAAAATCACCTGAGCAATTCCTTCGTTAGCGTAAACCTTTGCCGGCAAAGGAGTGGTATTAGAAATTTCTAATGTCACATTCCCCTCCCACTCCGGCTCAAAAGGCGTTACATTTACAATCAACCCGCAGCGCGCGTAAGTGGATTTTCCAAGACATATGGTGATGACGTTACGCGGGATCCTAAAATATTCCACGGTGCGCGCAAGAGCAAAGGAGTTGGGTGGGATTGTGATGAACGTGTCGCTCACAATGTCCACAAACGATTTTGGATCGAACGACTTAGGATCGATAGTTGCTCCGTACGCGTTTGTAAAAACTTTAAACTCCCGCCCTATGCGAATATCATATCCGTAGGAAGAAACCCCATAAGATATCACTCCGCGATTAATTTGCCCTTCCACGAAAGGTTCGATCATTCCGAACTCTTTCGCCATTTTTTTTATCCAACGATCCGATTTTACAGACATGGCAACTTATCCGCAGCGAGAATAACCGCATTGTTTACAAACGGCGCATCCACTTTCAAAAGCGAGCATCTCTCCGCAATCCGGGCAAACCCCAACAAAATCCCGCGTAGCGCCCCCGCTGGGCGGAACATGCGCCGTTCCTCCCGTTGAAATTTCGGCGGGGGAAGGACCTACTTTCGATTCAGATTCCATTAATCCTTCGTTAAATTTCAACCGAAGCTGTTTCTGAGAACGGGTAGGCTCCGGCAAGGTGGAAGCTCTGGGATACGCTTTTTGCGGGTTAAAAGAATCCCCGTAGAGATATCTCCCTAAAGAGAGCGCCACTCCCTGGGCAATGGTGGTTACCAAAACTACGGTGCCATCGACAGATTTATCAAAGGCTACCTCCCGAGTGCGAGCGCGCCACATCTGTTCAATGACTTCGCGTGGATCGACCCCCGATCTTAAAAGCAAGCTGGCTAACCGCCCCGTCACTTCTGCTTCCACATCGAGCGATTTTACAAAGACTTCACACAACCCCATGTCATCTTCATTAATGGTGACATAAATGGGACCCCGCGGCGTTTCAATTCTTTCGGTACGTCCTTCTGTTACTTTAGGACGTTGTCGGGAAGCAGGGCTTGTTACAGGAGCCTTCGCCCCTTCTGCCGCATTTATTTTTGTGTTCGAAGCCTCCGCCCTTCTCTTCGATTCTTCTTCGGTAATTAAGACCCCTTCCCGGGACCCTTCCCGATAGACGGTAATTCCTTTACAACCCATTTTCCAAGCATTAAAATAGATCTTGCCGATCTCTTCTTCTGTCGTATCCCGGTGCACATTAACTGTCGAAGAAATAGAGTGATCAATATGTTTTTGAATGGTCGCCTGCATGAGCACTCTTTTTTCTGGAGCGATGTTGTGAGCGGTCACAAAAAATTCGGGGAGCTCCGCATCGTCCTTTAAGTTAGACATCTTCATGTAGCGCTCCACTAAAGGATGGTACACTTTAAAATATTCTTCGCTCAAAGATTCCGACCGTCGGGTATACGAGAGATCAAAGATGGGCTCCACCCCGCTGGTAGTTCCAGCCAAAGCCGCGCCGCTTCCCACCGGAGGAACCGTTAAAACCGCCACATTCCGGACACCATGCGCTTCTACCCGTTTTAATACTTGCGGATAGAGCCGCTGTAAAAAGGGAGACCGCAAATGTTTTTCATGGTCATAGAGTTTAAAGACTCCCTTCTCTAATCCGATATTGACACTTTCGTCATAGGCGAAGTTCTTAATGTTTTCAAAGAGTTGATCCACAAATTTAATGGCAGGGTCGGTATCGTACTTGAGTCCCATTTGGCAGAGCATGTCCCCTAAACCGGTAAACCCTAAACCAATTCTTCTCGAAGCGATAGAAGCTTCGGTCTGCGCCTCGAGGGGATGTTTCCCCGCGTTGTAATCGAGAACATTGTCCAGGAACCTCACCCCATAGCGCGCCGCCCTTTCTAGGGCGGTCCAGTTCACCCGAGCATTGGGGGTAAATTCCTCTTCCACAAAGCGGGACAAATTTAAATTCCCCAAACAACAATCCCCATACCCCTCAAGCGGAATTTCACCGCAAGGGTTAGTACTAATCACTTCCATGCCGTTATATTCAGAAGTGGATTCCCGTTTAATCGTATCCCAAAAGAGAACGCCGGGCTCCGCCCAATCCCGCGCTCCGGCAATGAGCTCTTT
>JAHFCA010000202.1 GCA_023249715.1 Elusimicrobiota bacterium | reverse complement strand
CTACTGGTTATTGGATTTTGGTGGATATTGAACCCGAATAATTCAGTTGGAAGTGTGAACCGAAAATGAAAAGATGGCTTTTTTTTCGAAACAAAAAAGTGAGAGAATAGTTAAAACTATTCGCGAACTTTTTTGTGAAGAAAAAATGGCCATATTTTCATTCGAATTCCGCTTCCAACTGAATTATTCGGGTTAAGAAACAGGAGAGATTAAAAAGATGAATATTTCTAAAAGATTAGAAAAGCTGCCCCCTTACCCCTTTGTGGAGATCGACAAAAAAAAGAAAAAAGCGATCGAGGAAGGGAAAGATATTATCTCTTTTGGCGTGGGAGACCCAGACTTACCCACTCCTTCTCATATTATTGAAGCAGCTCAAAAAGCTTTAGCGAACCCAAAACACCACCAGTATCCCTTTGGAGCGGGGCTCAAGAATTTTAGAGAAGCGGTTTCAAATTGGTATAAAAAGCGGTTTAATGTGCTGTTAGATCCGGACACAGAAATTCATTCCTGCATCGGCTCTAAAGACGGGCTAAGCCATCTTCATTTCGCTTTTATAAATAGAGGCGACACCGTACTGATTCCCAGCCCCGGATACCCCGTCTATAAAACCAGCACCATTTTTACCGACGGAGAACCCTATTATTTGCCCTTAAAAAAAGAGAACGGGTTTTTGCCCGACTTAAATGCTGTAGCGGAAAAAATTTTATCGCAGGCAAAAATTTTATTTGTAAATTCCCCCAATAACCCCACCGCTTCGGTAGCGACTACCGCTTATTTTAAGGGGCTCATCGCGCTTGCCAAAAAATATGGTTTTATTATTGTTCACGATGCCGCCTATTCCGAAATCTACTTTGAAGATCCACCCATCTCTTTTCTGGAAGTGGAGGGAGCCAAAGAGGTAGGATTAGAATTTCATTCTTGTTCTAAAACCTACAATATGACCGGGTGGAGAGTAGGTTGGTTTTGTGGCAATTCTAAACTGGTTTCCGCCATTGGAAAAGTGAAAGATAATTTCGATTCAGGAGTCTTTGAAGCGATCCAAATGGCGGCGGTCGCCGCCCTTACAAGTTCGCAAAAATGCGTGGAAGAGATGCGCGCCATCTATAAGGAACGAAGAGATATTTTAATTTCTGGCCTAAAAAAACTGGGCTGGAACGTGGACTCCCCTAAAGCCACATTTTACGTCTGGGCGGAAGTCCCAAAAGGGTACAGCTCCAGCAAGGTCGTAGAAAAACTGATAGAAGAAGCCTCCATCGTTATCACTCCCGGCTCCGCTTTTGGCGCCGAAGGAGAAGGCTACGTTCGCTTTGCCCTCACCACCCCCAAAGAAAGAATCCAAACCGCCCTCGACCGCCTCTCTAAAATTAATTGGTGACAAACACCAATTATTCTCCCCTAATTACTCGTATAATAGATAGGATTTATTCTGGAGGGCAAAATCTTTCGCTTTTTCGTGGAGGAGGAAGAGGATCTCTTCCGCGGAGTAGTTTCGTTCTAACCGGCTCCGCGTATCTTTGGAGCCTGTCACTCTTTCGATCTCTTGGGCTCGCATAACAAATTTTTCGGGATATTGGTCTCTTAAAATAGTGACGATATAAATAAAAAGATCGAAGGGTCGGGCGCTATTGCGATCTGTAACTCTAATTTCTACTCCCCCGCAACTTTCCCCCTTATAGAGATCAAACTTAGGAGTAAACCGAACAGGCTTAAATTCAAACCCAGCAATTTTAAAGAACTCCAAACGATCTGCCAAGATTTCTCCTTCTATCCACGGGGCGCCAACCATTTGAAACGGTTTTTTTGTTCCTCTCCCCACAGAAACATTGGTCGCTTCTAAAGCCCCTAGACAAGAGTAAAGCAAGGCCGCTTTTAGGTTTTGGATATTGGGGGAGGTGGGAACAAACTTTAAACCAGTTTCATCCCACCAGAGCGATCTTTTCCAACCTTCCATTTTAATGACGGTGAGTCTTGCATCTAATTTGGCGGTGCGGTTATACCAATGGGCAATTTCTCCTACCGTTAAACCGTGCCGAACAGGAATTTTTAGATACGCGGTAAAATGTTGAATGTCCGGTTCCAAAGGTTCTCCTTCTACTATTGTTCCAGTAATTGGATTCGGCCGATCTAAAACAAAAATTTCCAAGTTCCTTTTAGCGGCTTCTTCTAAGAGATAGGCGAGAGTGGTGGTGTATGTATAAAAGCGGGCTCCGATATCTTGGATATCGAATACCAAAGTATCTAACCCTTCCAACATTGCATCGGTAGGTCTGCGATATTTTCCATAAAGGCTATAAATAGGAAGATGAGTTTTAGTGTCTGTATCGTCGGAAACTAATGCTCCATGTTTTATTTTTCCTGTAATCCCATGTTCGGGAGTAAAAATTTTTAAGAGTTCAAAATTGTCCGCTTCATAGAGCCAATCGATCGTTCTTTTTCCATGACTATCCACTCCCGTATGATTGGTAATGAGTCCCACTCGTTTCCCATCCAAAGATTTAAAATTCTCCCGAGCTAAAACATCGATACCCAACAAAACTTTCTCTTTGGCGAATAAATTTGAAGAGAATATTAAAAAAAAAACTAAAAAATATTTAAGACACCGGGGTGGGTTAA
>JAHFCA010000063.1 GCA_023249715.1 Elusimicrobiota bacterium | reverse complement strand
AGATATTACACTCGATCCATGAAGCAAAAACAGCCTGTCTCATAAAAGCGAGTCTTTTGGCGGGGGCCCATTTGGCCAAGGGTTCCCTATCCAAAATAGAAAAATTGTCTCGGTATGGCGCCCATATAGGGCTTGCCTTCCAAATCGCGGATGATATTTTGGATATTGTCGGAGATAAAAAGTTACTGGGGAAAAAAGGGTCCGATAAAGAAAATAAAAAATTAACGTATCCCGCGCTGCACGGAATAGAAAAGTCTAAAAGGGTGGCCCAACAGCTTATTCAAGAAGCAAAAGAATGTTTGGTTCCTTTTGGGAACAAAAAACAAATATTGTGCGATTTAGCCGACTATATTATCGAAAGAACTTACTAATAAAAAAATTATCTTAGAAGGAGCCTGAGTTGAGATGAGCATTGAAATTTTGCATATCCTAAAAAAACCCCAAGATTTAAAAGTCCTTAAAAAAGATCTTCTCCCTCAAGTTTGCAGAGAAATTAGGGAAAGAATTTTAGACGTTGTTTCTAAAAAGGGAGGCCATTTAGGGGCCTCGTTGGGAGCCACAGAAATTGCCGTAGCCCTGCATTACGTCTTCAATGCTCCTAAAGATAAAATCATTTGGGATACCGGCCACCAAGCCTACGCTCACAAGCTTTTAACAGGCCGTTTCGAAAAGTTTGACACCCTTCGTCAATACGGAGGCATTTCCGGCTTCCTCAATCGTAAAGAATCGGAATACGATGTGTTTGGAGGCGGACACGCCTCCACCGCCATTTCCGCGGGATTGGGAGTGGCCGCGGCCCGCGACCAAAAAGGGGAAGATTTTAAAGTTGTCAGCATTGTTTCTGATGGCTGTATTACGGGAGGAATGGCGTACGAAGCGCTTCAGAACGCCGGGAACTTAGGCTCCGACTTACTGGTTGTTTTAAACGATAACCAAATGTTTATCTCTCATCGCGTAGGAGCCATGGGAACCTTTCTGGCAAAAATCTTAACGTTAGGCATTGTTACCCAATGGGAAAAAAGATTAGAAAAATTTTTGGCCCGCCTCCATTTCTGGGGTTCCGCTCTGGTTCGCTTAGGAAAAAGATTAAAAGTGCTTCTATTCCCCGGAATTCTATTCGAAGAGATGGGCTTTGCCTATTTTGGACCGGTAGACGGGCACGATATCTATAGACTCATAGAAGTATTAGAAGCGATTAAAAAAGTAAAAGGGCCGGCCCTGCTCCATATCATTACCAAAAAAGGGAAAGGGTATGAACATTCGGAAAAAGATGTTTTTGGTTGGCACGCTCCCGGCAAATTTGATGTCGCTACCGGGGAAATCATAAAGTCTGGAGGCAGTTCCACTCCGTACACCAAAGTTTTTGGGCAAACCCTGGTGCGCGTTGCCAAAGAAAATAAAAAAGTAGTGGCCATTACAGCGGCCATGCCGGAAGGCACGGGAACGGATCAAATGCGAGACCAACTGCCTGAGAGATATTTTGACGTTGGTTTAGCCGAACAACATGCCGTTACCTTTGCCGGAGGGATCGCCACCGAAGGGTTAAAACCAGTAATCGCCATCTATTCTACTTTCTTACAACGAGCTTTCGACCAAATGGAACACGATATCTCTTTACAGAATCTCAACGTATTTTTTGTCATGGACCGGGGAGGTTTAGTCGGAGACGACGGTCCTACCCATCATGGCGTTTTCGATTATTCCTTTGTTCGCATATTGCCTAATTTTGTCATGATGGCTCCCAAGGATGAAAATGAATTACAGCATATGGTGTATACCGGCATTCAATACGACAAAGGCCCTATTGCTCTGCGTTATCCCCGCGGTTCGGGATATGGGGTACCCATGGATAAAGAGTTAAAGTTGATTAAGATCGGTCGCGGAGAAATTTTAAAAGAGAGCTCCGGAGACGAAGCCGCCATCCTAGCGATAGGATCCACGGTCTATCCCGCCCTGGAAGCGGCAAAAGCGCTGCAAAAAGATGGGATAAAGGTAACGGTCGTCAATATGCGTTTTGTAAAACCAATCGATACCGATCTCCTAAAGGGTCTAATCCTAAAAGGGATTCGCAAATTTATTACGGTAGAAGAAAATGTTCTCGCCGGAGGGTTTGGCAGCGCCGTCATGGAAACTTTAGAAGGAGACGAAGTCTCCATTCATCGGATGGGCATTGAAGACCATTTTGTGGAACATGGTCCGCAAGAAATCTTGCGTGAAAAAGAAAAAATAAATTCCCACGCGATACTTGAAAAAGTTAAATTTATTCTCACCGGAAAACTGCAAACTGAAAGCACCCTCATTTGAAAATTAGACTCGACGATCTCCTCGTTCAACAAGGAATCGCCCAATCTAGAAACGCAGCGCAAAAATATATTCTTGCCGGTCAAATTCTGTTAGAACCTCCTCTGGGAGTTCTTGCTAAAGCCGGCACTCTTTTAGAACCAAACATCAAAATAAAATTTACCCCTTTACCTCCCTATGTTTCCCGCGGAGGGGAAAAATTAGAATCCGCTCTTAAATTTTGGAATATCTCTTTGCCTCAACGCATCGCCTTGGACATTGGCGCTTCTACCGGCGGGTTCTCCGATTGCCTGCTTCAGAATGGAATTAAAAAAGTTTATTGCGTGGATGTGGGATACGGACAGATGCATCCCAAATTAAGGCAGGACAGCCGAGTTCACCTATACGAAAAAACTCACATTCTAAAATGGTCTCCTCCTTGGATGAGTTCCCATGCGGCGGAACCCGATTTAGTCACCTGCGACCTCTCCTTTATTTCCCTTACAAAAGTTCTGGGAAAAGTTAAAGAACTATTTCTTAAACGGCCGGTGGAATTTTTAATATTAATCAAACCTCAATTTGAGGCAGAAAAAAAATGGTTAAAAAAGGGCATCCTTGAAAATAAGGAAGTAAGAAAAAAACTAATTCAGGAAATTATTGAGTACTCTTTAGAAATTGGTTTTAAAGGAGCGAAACATTTTCCTTGTCCCGTGCTCGGAACCAAAGGAAACCAGGAAGAATGGTTCCATTGTTTTCTTAATTGACAACCAAAATAACTTCTGTTATATTTAGATGTTGAAAATAACTTAAAATGAGATCCCATCCGCTTATTTCTGCGTCGGTTTTAGCGCTTCTCCTCACATTCTCCAACTCTTTGGCGAATGCTAGACAAGTCGTTATCTCTCAAATTCTGGGACAAGGCGTAGAGGTTCTTAAAAAAGGAAAATCAAAATGGTCGTTCGCTGCCGGCGGCCAAGCGTTGGAAGCCGGAGACAAAATCCGAACGAACAAAAAAGCCCGCGCCACTCTCCTTTCTAAAGAAGGCCATAAAATTCTTGTTAAGCAGGAGACCGTCTTTCAAATTTCCAAATTGGGACCGGTGGAATGGGAATTTAATGAGGAAGTAGGCAGAGTGCGTCTAAAAGTCAGCAAGCTGGAAGGTTCTCAATCTTTAAAAGTAAAGACCCCTACCGCTGTCTGTTCTGTTAGAGGAACGGACTATCAGGTGAATACCCTCCCAGATGGTCAAACCATTGTGGATGTCTATGATGGAGTGGTTGGTATTTCCAATGGGCGAGATGCGGAGATACCCGTTTTAGAAAACCAAAGAAGTGTTATCTCTCAAGAAGGAGCCCAACCCACTCCACCGGAAAAAATTCCAGAAAATGAAAAACCTCAGGACCCCGGATTCACCAGAAGAGGTCCGGAGACTGGACAACCAGGGTTGGCCGGCCCAGGGCCTATGGATGAGAAACAACGGGCGCAAATGCAAAACCTCCAGCAACAATTAGCTCAGTTAGACCCCAACGATAGAGAAGGACAAGAAAAAATAAAGGGGGAGATGAAATCTTTCATGAAGGAAAGATTTGAGGATGGGATGAAAGATTTTAAAGGCTCTAAAGAGGAAAGAGCTAGGATGGAAGAAAATTTTAAAAGTCACATGGAACGGTTTGACAAAGAGGGAATTGAAGAACAGGGAAACATGAGAGATAGGGGGATGGGGCCTGGTCCCGGCCCGTTTGGCATGGAAAGTGGAATGGGGCCAATGGGAGAGGAGAGGGGATGGGACCCGGGCATGGAAAAAGGGGAAATGATCTCTCAAATGAAAGAAGGCTTCGATCAGTTCATGAAAGATTTTAAGGGCACTCCGGAAGAACGCCAAATGTTTGAACAAGCCTTCCATAGCGAAATAGAACATTTTGAAAAGGATGAATTCGGACCGGGAATGGGAGGGCCTTTTGGGCCTCCCAATGGGGATAGCGCCTATGACCGCCGCGCAGATGAAAGAGCGGATATCAAGGACAGGAGAGGGGATGAGAGAAGATTTGAGGGAGGGAAAGAGGAGGATCGGGGCCGATGGGAGGATCGTTATCGAGATGACGAATTCCGCAATGAAATCGCCAATGAAGTCAACCACGATTATCGTCAAGATCAGTACCAGGAATCGGTAAAGGATGAACTGCGCGTGGAACTGATTCAAACTTCAAAAGAACTCATCGACAGCAGCGGCAGACGCGTCCGCTTAGAAGAAAATGTGCTCCGCCCTGCTCCGGATTCTTTTAAATTTGTCTCATTAAGTAAACGAGCCGATAGGGAAGATTCTGTCGTCTTTGAAGTAGTTGCTAACCGACCTCTCCCAGAAAACTTAGAAGAGGCGGGAAACCTTTGGTTCCACGATGGATCGAGCAAACCCCAGTGGTATGTCCTTAAACAAAAGTTAAGCATAACGAATGGCGCGGACGAAAATTCAGGGAGGGATAGAATTGTGCAGCTTTTCCTAGATGGGGATTCTAAAGAAGTTTTTACCGCCAATTCTTTTTATCAAGACGGTAACTATGTGACCACTGTTTCCAGGAGCTTCCAAACAATTTTTGATCATCGCTATGAATTCATTAACGCGGATCCGGCCTCTCTCAATAACGTTTGGGCAGGCTCTTCGCGACCATCCAACTTAACCGGAATGATGTGGCACATGCGGCCGGTTTTACAAGAGATGTACATCCCAAGCAGGTCCACGGTAATTGAATATTTCTGGAATTACGCTTTTGTGACCACCTCTGGTTCCGGGGATACCGCCACAGGCAAAATGATGATCACCCAATTTACCCCGGGATCTGGACCCACTCTGGCCCATTTTGTAAAAAGACAATCTTATATAAACTTTGTGGATGCCAATCAAAATGGAAGACTAGATCAAGGGGAAACCTATAGAGATTTCAATGGGAATAAAACAAGAGATAACGATGAGCCTTTTTTAGACGCGGTGCAAGTGGGGTTGAACGGAACCAGAGACAATGCCAGAGAATTCAGTTCGAACGGTGACACCAATTTCTTCTCGGATATCAACCGGGATGGCCTCAACAACGACAATGTTTCGGGAACAGATCCCTTTAGCGTCATCTCACGACCTTGGGCTTTTTTAAAAGAAGATATGTTCTTGATAGACGATTTTGGAAAAATACAAGATTTCTCTCAGATTGGGACCCCAAGCAGCCCAGAAGCGATGGCCGATCTCTTTGAAAAACTGAACATGGAACGTTCTTTTACGAGTTCCGAGTTTGGCGGGCGCGACATCAACGCGATCATGTCCCCTCGCATGTTCATGAAGGCGAAGCTGCTGGAATTTAAATTGGATGGCAACGAAGATCTTTACGATCGAAGGTAAATTGAACTTAAAAAAATTTTTAAAAGATTCCCTTAAGTTAGGAAGGATCTTTTTTTCTTTATATTTTTCCTGCCTAAATTCCGCGAGTGCCCTATTAAAATGGACTCCCGTCGCCAAATTAGACTTTGTGGGAGGACAGGTTTTTTTTGAAGGACAAAGCACCTCCTTTACCGGGAATGGAAACTGGCTGTTGGTACCGGGCCTTAAATTTACAGATAAATTTTCCCTGATTCCAACCGTCAGTGGAAAATATAGAAGGATCCGCGAAGTGCAAGAGCTGGTGGGAGGAGGATTTTTAACACGGGAAAATTTTGAGAACACAGCGTCCGTAAAGGGTATTTACAAATGGAATGACACTTGGAAGACAAAGGTAAAGAGTTCGTTTAAAACTCAACTTGTCGTGGAAAGTGACGATGAAAAATTAGGCAAAGGTCTTTACGATAACCACAAACTCAGCTTCGGGTTAGAATTGGAAAGAACCGGCGTTCTCTTTAAATCCCTCAGGCTTAGTTTTGATCCCTACGGCGTCCGTTTTTTTCGATATAAAACGTTGTCCTCCGGAACTTCTCTCGGCGCGGAAATTAAAAGCGGAGAAAACACTTTAGATTTTAACGCGTACGACACTTCCCTATCGGCAGTCCTCTCTTTATTGGGCCGATTTGTTCTTACCGGTTCCACGCTTTTTTCCTATCGTCCCTATACCGACCAATTTACGGTGACCTCTTCCGGGCAATATACTGACGATAAAAGAAAAGACTATTACAGCCTAACTTCTTTGGGACTGCAAAGCCACCTTCCCACTTTTGACAACAATGTCATTGAAATTGAATCCGTAGCGGGCCTCGACTTAAGTTACACCATTCAAAAATCGAATCAGCATAACTACGACGCCGCTAAAACGAAGTTTAACCAAAAATATTATGACTACGATGAGTATTCTATTACTCCTCAGCTCACCGCGAAATTCATGAATAAACTCGAATTAGTTTTATCGTATGGATTTACTAACAGAAAATACAGCGATAGAGTGGTTCAAGACACGGACGGAAATTATAGAAGCAGTTTGCTCTACCAGAACTTCCATACCGTCAGTTATGCGTTAAAGTATCCTATCCTCTATGGCCTGAGTGTTACAGCGCAAGGGGCTTACAGAAAAACGACTTCTAACATGGAGTACGAAAAAACCTACCGCTACAACTACCATTCCCAACACTATTTCCTGGGCTTAAGCTGGGAATATTAACCCGAATAATTCAGTTGGATTATGGAATTCGACAAAAAAACTATTTCTGCTTATTCGTGCAGGGCTTCGAGGTAACGCTCTCCTTCGAGGGCGGCCATGCAACCGGTGCCAGCCGCGGAAACGGCCTGGCGGTAGAGAGAATCCATAACATCGCCGCAGGCAAAAACGCCGGGAATGCTGGTGCGAGTGCGTCCATCGGTTACAACATAACCTTTGGCATCTAAATTAATTTTTCCTTCAAAAATTTTGGTGTTGGGTTGGTGCCCTATCGCCACAAAAAAACCAGCGCAGGGAATGGTGGCGCTGTTTCCATTCGCCATATTTTTAACTCGCACCCCCTCCACGGTTCCATTTCCCAATATTTCTTCCACTACCGAATTTAAAACAAACTGAATCTTGCCGGATTTTTTAGCCCGATCCTGCATAATCTTGGAAGCTCTGAATTCTTCCCGTCTGTGAATGAGAGTCACCTTGGAAGCAAATTTGGTTAAGAAGAGGGATTCTTCCATGGCCGTATCTCCGCCCCCAACCACGGTGACTTCTTTTCCCTTATAAAAAGCGGCATCGCAGACCGCGCAGGCTGAAACCCCTTTGCCCATGAGCCGTTTTTCCGATTCTATTCCCAGCCATTTTGCAGTGGCGCCGGTAGAAATAATAATGGTTTGCGCTTCTTCCATTTGACCGTTGTCCGTTTTAATTTTAAAAGGACTCTTGGAAAAATCGACCTCTTCCACCCTGTCCATTAAAATTTCTGTGCCAAATCTTTCCGCCTGAGCCCTCATTTTATCCATGAGTTCCGGCCCCAAAATTCCCTCCGGAAACCCGGGATAATTTTCCACATCGCTGGTCAACATAAGCTGGCCGCCGATCTCCATACCTGTAATCATTAAGGGAGAAAGGTTGGCTCTTGCGCTATAAATGGCGGCGGTATATCCAGCGCAGCCGGAGCCAATGATAATAACTTTTTTCATAAGAAAGAAGAGTTTACAATATCCCACCCTTTAACTTCAA
>JAHFCA010000062.1 GCA_023249715.1 Elusimicrobiota bacterium | reverse complement strand
AGCAGAACCTTATGAAATCCGGGTTTAAAATGATCAATCCCAACGCCAGCGTCACCTGCTCCTGCGGTGAATCGTTCAGCGTTTAACCCAAACAATTCATGGCCGAAAAAGTTCTCATCGATTTAAACGACCTTTTCCCTGCTAAAACAAATCCTCAGACTGTGCAAGAAAAACTAAAAACCTGGGATATTGCTTCCTATAAAAATAAGGAGGTGCAACTAAAAGGCTGCTCTCCCACCTGGGCGCATCTCCTCGTAGCGGCAAAACTTTTTGGGACTGTAAATTCTATAGATTTTTTAATGGACGACGGCAAGGGCGGAATCGCCATTCCGATATACCCTGTAGGTTCATAAAGTATCGTAGGGATCCACATCCACCATCACCTGAACCCCCGCCTTCGGAACGAATTCCAAAACTATTTTTGTCAGATACGATACACTCTGGCGCTCTTTACATTTTACCAGCATCTGCCAGCGCTTACGCCCTTGTAAAAATTCTCTGGGGCAGGGGCCCGGCCCTAAAATATCGATTCCCTCTGAAATTTTACTTTTTATAAAATCTTTCAACCGTTCCGATTCCGTTACCACCCATTCCATCTTCTTAGACCCCTGTACTCGAAGCAGGACCAACCTGGAAAAAGGAGGATACGAAAGCTCTTTTCTAAACTGAATTTCTCGCGCATAAAAAGTCCTGTAATCTTTTTCTAAAAGAGATTTTAAAACGTAGTGTTCTGTTAAAGAGGACTGAATTAAAACTTCTCCTCCCATTTCGCTCCGCCCAGACCGCCCGGCCGCCTGGGAAAGCCACTGATAACTTTTTTCTGCCGCGCGGAAATCCGGGTGGTATAGCGCTGTATCCGCATCCACAATCCCCACTAAAGTCACTCTCGGAAAATGGAACGACTGAGTCACCATTTGAGTCCCCACTAGAACATCCGCTTTTTCGTCTTTAAAAGATTCATACGTTTCGGTAGAGACCCCTTTTTTTCTAGCGGTATCTTTATCTAACCGCAATATTCTGGCGTAGGGAAACAATTTTTTTAGTTCCTGCACCACTTTTTGGGTCCCGCAGCCGCCATAATTCAGATTGTGAGAACCGCAAGAATCGCATTGAATGGGAACTCTCTTTTTAAAGAAACAGTAGTGGCACTCAAACAAAACCCCTCCACTCTCGTCTTTATGGATTACCATCGCTAACTCACACTGCGGGCATTTCCACACAAAACCGCAATGAGAACAGATTAAAAAGGTATAAAATCCTCTTCGATTTAAAGCCAAAATGGACTGTTCTCTTTTCATTAAAATTTTTGTTAAAAGATCCTTCAGCTCGTTTGATAACACACTGTCCCTGGCTCCGCTTACTTTTTTATCTACCAGCTTTACCGCGGGTAAAGAGCTGGAACTTACTCTGCGTGGAAGTTCTAATAAGTGAAAAATCCCCAACTCTCCTTTATAAAAAGTTTCTATAGAAGGAGTCGCGCTTCCCAGAACGACCACTCCTTTGTGGAGTTCCATCAATTTTAGAGCGCTTTCCCGCGCGTGATAGCGGGGTTTTTCCTGTTGTTTATAAGAATAGTCGTGCTCTTCATCCAAAATAATGAGCCCTAATTTATCCAGAGGAAGAAATAAAGAAGATCTCGCCCCCACAATGACGCGGATCTCTCCGCTTCCTATTTTTTCTAACACTTCCCTTTTTTCTTTGGAAGAGACTTGGCTGTGCCAAAGCCCTACTTTGGAACCAAACCGTTCTCTCAGCACCTCTAAAAAAGGGGGGCATATAGCAATTTCTGGCACCATAAAGAGCGCTTGTCTCCCCAACCGCAACGTTTCTCGAATAACATGCAAATACACTTCCGTCTTTCCGGAAGAAGTCACCCCATAGAGCAGAAAATTTCTATTTTCATTCCCTTTTATCGCTCCAGAAATAGCCCCAATCGCCCGCTGTTGCTCTTCTGTTAAGGGATACGGCAATTTCCAATTTATATCTATTTCAGCGCCGCTTAGCTTAAATTCTCCTTTAAAAGTAGAATTCGGCCTAAGCGGCACCATGGAGAGCGCTTCTCCCAAAGTACACGCATATTCTTGAGAGAGCCATTCCATTAATTGAAGCAACGGCGGCGGAACGCTTTGATTGCTCGAGACAATAGAATGGATTTCTTTGAGAGAATTTTCTTGTAATGGAGCTAGGGAATTATCGGATAGTTTGGTGACAATTCCATTGAGAAAAAATTTACGGAAAGGAACCTTCACCCCTTGCCCAATCTGGATTTGCTCTCTTAAACTTTCTGGAACTTTATAGGAAAAATTTATGTTTACCGCTAGAGGCAGCGCAACTTCGGCCCACATCATAACTTTGCGATTAAATCTCTTAATACTTTCATATCGTGCCAGACATCTTTTTTTAAGAGTTCATTGCGTAAAAGCGCTGCGGGGTGATACGTCACCAGTAAGGGAACTTTTTTACCGCTAACAGGGTAAGCAAAATCGTAAACTTTTCCCCGTAATTGACTCACTCCCTGGCTGCTATTTAAAAGATTCTTCGCTGCCACGGAACCTAAACAAAGAATAAGGGGTGGCTGCAAAATTTCTATTTGCTGGTCCAGAATGGGTCTACAGGAAAACATCTCTTCGGGAGTGGGAGCCCGGTCGTTCCCTCTTAAATCTGGCTGAGCGGGATCTCTCATGGGGTGGCACTTTACAATATTGGCGATGTAAACATTCGTTTTTCTATCGAGGTTAATAGAAGCTAAAATTTTATCGAGAAGAACTCCCGCTTTTCCCACAAAGGGAAGTCCTTGCCTGTCTTCTTCGTACCCGGGACCTTCTCCGATGGCCAAAACTTTGAAATCTAAAGAACCTGTGCCAAACACAATTTTTTTTCTAGTACTCCCAAGAGCGCAATTTTGGCAATTCCCATAACGGGTATATAAAGCTTCTAACTGTCCTTGTTTAGAAAGGGAGGAACCCTTTTTTATATTTTCTTCTACCCTGCTGATATACAGACTCTCTTCTCCAAAGAGTTCCAAATCTTCTATAGCGTTTCTTACTTCGGCTGAGATTTTAAGATCGCTTGGCATATCTTTTTCGCGCACTCTTTTTTCTTTAATTTCCCTAAATTCCAAACTGTGCCATTTTTTAAGAGCAGAGAAGCTTTCATTGCTTCTCCTCCCATAGAACTTAAATCGTTTAAAACCATAAGGTCACAATTTTTTTCACCCATTTTATTCTGGGCAAGGCGAATGTCAATAGAATTTTCTAAAGCAAACCCCACGCAAAACTGTCCTTTTTTATTTTTGGCTACGGTGGCCAACACATCGGGGTTCGGTAAAAGTTCTAACAAAATTTTCTTATTTTCTTTTTTTAATTTAGTCTTTATCTTTAACCGGGGCCTGTAATCGCTTACGGCACAGGCAGAGATAAAAATATCGCATTTAGGGAATTCTTTTTTAACTGCCTTCAATAAATCTAAAGCGGAAATAATAGGAATATGACGCATTTTTTTAGGGCTCAAAATTCCAGGCCCGCAAATGAAAGTAATTTTAGACCCCAAACCGTGCAATAAATTCCCCAGCGCTAACCCCATTTTGCCGCTGGAAGCATTCGATAGAAAGCGCACCGGATCTAGATGTTCCCTCGTAGATCCTACCGTAATAAGAACTTTTTTATTTTTTAAGAATTTTTTTAGCTGCTGCAAGGATGGTCTCTGGTTCCGCCAATCGGCCCCAACCGATGTTCCCACGCAAAAGTTCTCCCTGTTCCGGACCAACGAAATGGGCGCCATAACTTTTCAATTTTTTTACATTTTCTTTTGTGGCAGGATGGAGCCACATCCCTTCATGCATGGCAGGAGCAATTAAGAGTGGGGCCGTCATAGCGACTGCTGTCGCGCAGACGACGTCGTCGGCCATGCCGCAGGCTAAGCGGGCTAAAACATGGGTGGAGGCGGGAGCAATAATATAGAGATCTGCTTGTTCCGCAAACTCTAAGTGGGCCATCTTCCAAAGTTTTTCATCCCAAACATCGGTCGCTACCGCATTCCCCGAGAGGGCGCCAAAAGTAAGAGCGCTCACAAACCTCAATGCTCCGCGCGTCATCAAACAATAGACCGCCGCGCCTTGTTCTTTAAGAAGGCGCACCAATTCACATGCTTTGTAGACGGCAATACTTCCAGTCACACCCAAAAGGATGCTGCGGCCTTTTAAGGATTGCGCCTTAGACATAAGATAATTTATTTATCTTTAGGAGAGCTGGGAATTTGGTGTAAGGCTTGGCTTAAATCTTGAACTTTTTGCTTTTTTAAATTGCGCAGCGCCGGAAGTTCTTTTACCATTTTATGGCTCACATCCCCGCTTAAAATATCCTGTATGGCCACATTAATGAGTTCGTGCACGGAACGGGTTTCCCCTTCTTTGGATTTAAGCTCATGGGCCCATCGCCGAGCAAGGAGGATCATATCGTATTTATTTAAAGGTGTATCTAAAACTAGAGCGCTCACCCCTTTATCTCCTTTTTTGGGGACAACTTTTTCGGTTCTACGGTTTCAATATTATCCATTTTTTAGCTCCTTCTTACTCTCATTTAATACTGCCAAGATTTTAGAGCGGGCCCTTCCCATTCGTAGCTTTTCTGCGCCATAAATGGAATATAACCGATCTAACGCTTGGTCTATTTTATCGTTTAAAATTAGGTAATCGTAATTTGAAGATTCTTCCATTTCTTGTTTGGCTCTCTTTAGCCTTCTTTGAATTGTGGTTTCATCATCTTTTTGCCGTCTTCTCAGTCTTTGCTCGAGAGCCTCCATAGAAGGAGGAATAATAAAGACTAAAACAGCTTCCGGAGAATTCTTCTTTATTTGACTGCCCCCCTGCACATCAATATCTAAAAGCACATCCTCTCCGGCATGGAGCTTTTCTTCTATAAAATCGCGGGGAGTCCCATACCAAAACCCATGCACAAAAGCGTATTCTAAGAGTTCTCCCGCATCCTTTTTCTTCTTAAACTCTTCTTCTGTAACATAATAATAATCGACTCCTTCTTTTTCCCCCGCCCTGGGAGAACGGGTTGTAACAGAAACAGAATAAGAAAGGGGAGGGACCTTCTCTAGCAGTCCACTCGCCAATGTTGTCTTGCCTCCTCCGGAAGGTGCGGATATTACTAAAAGAATCCCTTTGGTCAATTTATTATTTAAATGAGTAAGGATTTTGGATTAAAGATTATATTTTTATTATACCTTTTAAGAAGGGAATCTGTCAAAGAAAAAGGGTTAAAGGTCTAGCCCTCTTTCTTGGAGAGAACCGATCCTCTAACCCTTATTTATCTAAACTATAAAACTTTCTTAAAAGTTTATTTTCTTGCCATTTTGGCGCGAGAAACGTCCCCTTGCTTATCTAAGAAATAAAGGTAACCTTTCTCTTTCTTTACACCTACTTTTTTTACTTTCTCCGCTTTCCCGCCTTTTTTACCGCCGCGGGCCATTTTAGCTCTAGAAACATCTCCCTGTTTATCAATGTAATAGAGATATCCCTCTTCTCTTTTTACGCCAGTCTTTTCCACTTTTTGTGCCATGTAAGGCCTCCTTTTAATAACTACCGTCTTAACCCGAATAATTCAGGTTAACCTCGTACGCGTATTATACTCCGTCGAAAATTATACGTCAATAGGAAAACGTGAAAACTTTTTCCGGATAAACAAAAACTTTTCCTTCGTAATTCTTTAAAAGCAGCCGCTTTTTGTTCCGAGATAAAATGGAATCGTATCTCAGAGGAACTTTTCCACCCCCCGTATCTACCACATATTCGGGGAGCGCCAGTCCCGTGAGCCGTCCTCGTAAATTCTCTATGAGGCGCAACCCGCCTGAGACGGTTGTGCGGAAATGCTCTGTCCCTTGCGCTGGCAGCATTTGAATTAACCGATAAGGCCGTATTCTTAATTTTATGAGCTGAGAAAAAAGTTCCGCTAAAATTGGCGGCTTATCGTTAATTTCCCGTAAAAGCACTGTGTTGGCTAAGAGCGGAATTCCAGAGTCGCCGAGTTGCGCGGCGGCATTAGAAAATTCTGTTGTTATTTCTCGCGGATGATTGACGTGATTTACAAAATAAAGGGGTTGGTGTTCCCGCAATATCTTGGTCAAATGGGGAGTGATTCTCTGAGGCAAAAATGAAAGCGCTCTACTTTCAATCCTTAAAGTCTTTATAGAGGGAACCGATTTTAATTGGGATAACGCCTCTTCTAACTCCTCCTCTTTTAAGAGTAACGGTTCCCCACCGCTTAAAATAATTTCATTAATTTGCGGATGATCTTTTAGGTAATGAATTATTTCTTCCCATTCTAAAGAGGACTGTCTATCTTTAGAGAGAACTTTTCTTTGAGGGCAAAACCGACAATAAAGAATACATTGATCTTGGAGGGAAAGAACAGCTCTATCAGGATAAAAATGGGTAAAGCGCCCCCCGGATAACCGCACCCCTTCGCTGGACCAATCTTGGACCTCCTGCAGAGAAGTCCTAAATTCTTCGTCTAAGGGAATGGCCTGCCGCCGGATGGGACACATAAAATCGGTTGGATCCATGAGAGAAGCCCAGTACGGGGTCAACGAAAATAAAAATTTCCCTTGAGAAAAATGAATGGCTCTTTTTTCTTCCACCGTTAATGTAACCCATTTTTCTAATTCAGAAGCGTTCGTAATGCGGTTATCAACTTGCCATTGCCAATCTTCCCATTGCGTAACCGAGGTAAGCGTAGAGCTAGCTAGAGGCATGATTCCCCTCCCCATTTTCAAATTTTGGAGTTTCTTTACCCTGCGGACTAAAAGTAAGAGACATTTGCGGCTCTTCGTTTTTGGTAATTAATTTTTCTTTTAACCAGTTATCTATAATTTCTTTAGAAAAGCGGTATTGCCGCCCAATGCGGCTGGCTGGAATTTTTTTTAGGCGGATAAGTTGATAAATTTTTGATTTTCCCATTCCGAGGTATTTGGAAAGGGAACGAATGTCCATAACTTCTGGAACCGTGGATGCGGGAACTGTTCGCCGAGCTTTTTCCATCTTGTGGTGTTAAGTATACTTTACGTATCATATTTTTTCAAGAGCTAGGACAAAAAATGAGATAAAATTCACTTGATTTTATGGTGATTATCTGCTTTAATTATTCTACTTTGATCTTTACAATTATCTATGAGGAGGAACCTGAATGACTGGGAGGAAACTATTTGTCCTAGCCTTTGGTCTTTTGTCTTTTTGTTTTATTCCGTCTGCGCCGCTCCATGCTGTACCTGCCTATGCCGTAAAAGATATCGTTAAATTTCAAACCTGGCCAGAACTTCGTCTTTCCTATAATAAAATTTCTAATACAGGGGATTTAAAAACTAGCGAGGGGGATGGTCTCGACTATGCTTCCTATATATATAGGATTCCAATAAGTTTGCAGTATCGTTCGAACATGAGTTTCTTTGTCAACCTAATTGCGGAAGGACCTTCCCATTATGCCGCTCCCTTAAACGACCTGGAAACTTTTGTAGAGGGATCTAAAGTAAAGAAAAATGGAGGTTCCGCTTCTATAGGGTATCCCCAAATTTCCGAGTTATGGTTAAAGCTTTACCTCACTTATAATCACTCTCTACAAATTGGTCAAGCTCCCTATGTTGTGGGACAAGGGTATGCTTTAGGCGGTCAATACAATAATTATGGTATAACTTATGCCTTTCAAAAAGCGGATAAATTTCGCTGGCGTTTGAGATATTCTATTTTAGACGTAGAAAATAGAATATCTATTTTAAGAAGTAAAACTAATGAAAAATATTTAGGGCGAGCCGCCGATAGCAGCGCCTATCTTCTTGCCACCGACATTGACGTAAAATCTGGAGATTTAACGTTGCAACCCTACTTTGGATGGCTGCACGATCAGACTTCTCTGGAAGATAGAAATTCTTCCACTTTTTTTGGGAAC
>JAHFCA010000061.1 GCA_023249715.1 Elusimicrobiota bacterium | reverse complement strand
AGGGATTGGAAGTTTGTGTCTTGAGTAGAAAGAATTCTTATAGGAGACTCTTTTCCCACTCGAAGTCCCGAAGCTCTTAAAGCGCCTCCTTTGATTAGGGCATATTCGTAAAAACCGCTCTCAGCATTTTTAACTACCGGAAGTTTTTTTTCCGTCTCTATCCAGTTAAACCATTCGTCCCCTTTTTGTTCCGCTTTAAATTTGGTTCCGTCGGGTTGTCGGATTTCTCTAGAGCCGGGTCGCGCGGGAATTGCGGCCAGGGGGGAAATAAAACCAAAGATGAGGAGCCAGTAAATCCATAGGCGGCGATAAAAAATTTTATTTATCATTTTAGTACCGCGCCCCCAAAGAAACACGGTGCGCTTCTCCTAAATTCCCCAGGGGCATCCAGGCATAATCCAAATGGAGCGCGGTGAATTGGAACCCCAATCCTGCCGCGATCCCACTCCACCCCTCTTCTTTTCTTCCTTGAGAGTGATACCCTATTCGGCCCGAAAGAAACATCTCTTTTAAAATTTTGTATTGATAGTCGGTTCCCATGGCAAATTGAGGAAAATTGTCTTCCGGGAAGAACCCATCGGCGGCGACCAGCCAATGTTTTTTAATTTGATAGCCGCTGCCTACTCTGAGAACAATGGGGAGTTTAGTTTTCTCATTTTCAAATTGAAATGTGGATCCTAAATTTTGAGAAGAAAATCCAAAATAGAATTTTTCATTTTTAGAACGATATTGCGCGCCAACATCCACCGCAACCGCTGTAGCAGTTTCCTTAATTTTAGTTTGAATAAATTTAAAGTTGATGCCGAAGGGAATCTCTAAAAACTTTTGCGCGAGGGAAAAATTTACGGCTAGATCGCTGGGGTTAAATGTCCCGATTTTATTTCCCTGAACGGTAGTTTCATCAATATTCCCTAAATTTAAGTATTGAATGGCTATCCCGAGCGAGTGAATTTTTCGTTTTACAGGCAAGGTCACCGCTATCCAATGGTAACTGGTATCTCCCGCGTACTGGGCGAACATATATTCGCCGCATTTTTGATCGCTCTGGGCCAGGCCGGCGGGATTATAGTAAATGGCATTGGCGTCTTGAACAATGGCCGTCTGGGCCTGCCCCATGCCGATCGCTTTTGCCCCTACGGGAATTTTTAGAAATTGGGCGCCGTAGACTCCGATATCGTTTTTGTTAAAAGTTGCGTGGGATAGAGAAGAATAGAATAAGAAGAAGCAAACTGTTCCAAGAGATAAAAATACGTCCCTAACAATATTTTTTTCCATGGTGTATAGTTAAAGTATAATAAAAGAACTTGAAACTTTTCTCAAACTTTTTGTAACAAAATCGTTACAAAAATGCAACAAAATGTAACGTTTTTTCCGTAAAGTAGTAAAGGGGGGCGATTCTCGCGGCTTAACCCGCGGGTTTAGGCGCTCTGGGTTTATAGATTTCTTTTACAAGATCTTCCACGCGCGCCGCCATTTCAAAATCGAGGTGGGTAATTCCGTTCGCTTTATGGGTCCAATACTTTACCGTTACCCGCTTATAATTCATAAAGATGTCCGGATGATGATCAAAACTTTCCGCAGTTTTCCCAACTTTATAGACAAATTCCAAAGCGTCGAGGTAGTTTGGAAAAGTTTGAACTCGTACTAAATTGTTCCCTTCCACTTTCCATTCCGGCAACCCTTTTAATTTTTCCCGAATTTCTTCCTCGCCATACGCATCCATTTTCATAATTTGATTCTTCCTCCTTGGTGTTGCTCCGTGTTCGCTCTGTGGCCTAGCTACATCCGTGGTAGCTCTCTGTGCTTGCCCCACCCGCCCCGTGCGCGCGCAAGCCCGTCCGCTAACGCGAGCGGCTCCCTATTGTTCCATGAGAGAAATAATCGCATTCAACTCCGACACATTTGCCCTTTGTGCATCTAATGTCGATTTGGAAAAGAATTTTCCGTATTCTCCAATTTCAGTTCGTTTTTTCTTATTCAAATAATTTGATTCAAATTCACTTTTACACCACTCAGAAGTTTTTCCTAAAAAATTTTGACCTGGGCGCAAAATTGCAAGTAGAGTAGCTTCCAAGCACGGGGTATTTTCCAAAAGTTCAACTCCTCGTTGGCGAGCTTCCGCTCGCGCCTGATTCATTTCCTGTTCGCTTTTATCGTTATCTAAAATCACAATCCGATGATCAAATGACCCGGGTTCATTGACTGCGTTTGTGATTATATGCGTTGCAGCGCCTCCCTTACCATTACGGATTGTTACCGCGACTCCGCTATTGCGGGAATACAATCCTCGCAAATACTTCAGAAACATTTCTTCACCAAGTCCTTCTCCGCACATGAGCAGGGTTCGGTTGGCGCTGCGACGCTTTTTCTTGTATGGATTTGTTCGCGACATGACTTTTAGCGCTAAATCTTAGGAACAGCCCCATACGCTCCGGCGATATATTTCGTGTAATAGTTTTCATCTGAACGAACATCAGATACTTCGTCTAGTCGCCACACTTCACTAATTCCATCATCATTTTTTTCGACCAAAATAATCTGATACTTATCGAGCTTGCTCAAAAGTAGGTGGCTATGGGTGCTGAGAAGAAGCTGGGCATTTTTTGGATTTGTTTCCGGCTGGATAAACAGATCAAATAACGCCATCACTATTTCGGGGTGAAGGTTTACATCGAATTCATCTACAATCGCGATACTGCCTTTTTCAAGCGCAGAGAGAATACTCTTAAGCAAGACGAATAATTGCTTGATGCCGGACGACTCATATTGAACAGGGAGGTATTGAGTTTGACCATTGAACTGGTGCGCCGCCTGAACATTCAGAGAAAATCCATTCTCTTTTTTCTCTTTCTTAATTTCGAATTCGCTTAATCCTAAATCAAATCGGCATAGAAGTTTTTCGGCTTCCTGTTTGAGAACACTATTTTCACTAAAAAAATCAAATGCTTCGAATAGCTGAGCAATTGAATTGGGGAGCAGATGGTCGCCAATCCAACCAGCCTCAATGACATTTGTCTCAATCTTACCCCAATAAGTAGCAATATTCTGACTTTCAGCGTGATTCAAGCGAGCGGCGGTGCCGATTACACTCGCGTTAGAGCGCAAGAGATTTTCAAATCCTTTAGGGAGCTCGAAGCTATCTCCCTCAAAGTTATAGCGATTGTCTTTCTCGTTCCAACTTCGAGAAAAAATCTTTTTGGTAGACTTTTTCTCTTTAGCGAAACTGGTTTGTTTTAATTCCTCGCTTATAATTTTTTCTTTTGTGATAGTAAAAGCATATGTGTATACTTTGCCATCAACCTCAAACACCACCGACAAGTCTGTCGGCGCGTTCTTTTTATCACCAAAAGCAAATGGCTTAACAACGATAGGCTTCTCTGGCTTCATGTTGAAAGAATCAATGATCAACCACTTCAAAAACGGCAAAACTTTAAGCAGATTTGTTTTGCCTGATGCGTTTGGTCCGATAGCCGTCTCAACTTTGGAGAGTCGGGCGCCAGACTTTGTCTTAAAATACCCATTATTCTCGGGAGCGTTACCATTTACCTCAAAATTGAGTGAAGTCTCTTCCCCAAAAGAATAGAAGTTTTTACAAGTTATTGAATGAATCATATTTTTATAGTTTTACCCTTATTTATTTACCTTGACAAAACCTATCTTAGCAGATATATGAAAAAATTGCAATGATTTACACAAAATATTGTAGATAATGCTAAAAAGTATTCATTTTTTGCCTATTTTACCACATTAATTCAAAACCCACTCTTTCTTACCGATTTCCTTTTGCTCGATTGTGTGTCTTGCAGTTACCAACGGTAGTAACTTCCCGCAAATAGAGCGATAAGGAAATCTCCAGATAGAAAGTCGTAGCCGTAGTATTTTTCTTTTGTTAAAGATGTGTATCCCGCAAAATTCAATGCCGAGGCGCGAAGCGCCGAGGCAACCTCTTTCAATTTCGCTGAATGTAAAACTTGGCGGAGGGGGAGAGATTCGAACTCTCGAGGCCCGTAAAGGCCTACCAGTTTTCGAGACTGGCCTGATCAACCGCTCCAGCACCCCTCCAGTACATTGAATTATCAATACGATTTGTTAAATTTATACTTCCGAAAATTCTTCTTTATTTTGATTTTTTGTCCGCTTTTCTGTTCGCTTTTGTCCATTTTCAATCAAAAAATAATCGTGCCATAATCGTGCCATTACTGCTGTCTAAATATTCCATTGATACTTCAAGCTTCGGCCACTTCCTAATGATTTATAATCATTTTTTGCTTGCGGAAGCCAATCAAACGTCATGACTTCAATTGTTTAATTAGATCTTTTGCGCTGCGAGCGTGATGCACTTTACCGGATTTAAGCTCCGTATCCGCGCGCTTCTCCTTTTTTTGCCAGGTCTTGTTCCAGAACCAAGTGGGGCGTTTCTTGTGTTCCATCTTAAGATTTTTAGTGACTCTCTCTAAGACCCCCTCATTTTTTAATTCTTCCATAACTTCAATAATCTGAAGAAAATCATCGTCAGAAAGAACGACCAAGGCTGGTTTATTGTGCAACATAATACGACAAGGTCTGGGGGGATTTCGAAGCATCTTGTCTAGATTGTAACGGAATTCCCGAGCGCCCATCGTTTCAGTTTTTCTTAAAAGGGATACGACATTCATGGGGACCTCCATCTAAATTATTCAACAAATGTTAAACATTAGTTTAACATTAAATTCTCGCTTTTTCAAGGGCTGTCTGGCCAGCCTCCGCGCTACTTCTTGAAAAACCGGGTGAGCCAATTTGTGTTTTTAATTATAGGATTCTTTTGTTGAGGTTGTAGCGGGGTAGGTTTTTCCGGTTCTTGGGTGATGGGGATTGTAAAATAAAAGGTAGTCCCTTTTCCTTTTTCGCTTTCGCAGCCAATTTGGCCTTTTTGCAGTTCCACCAATGTTTTTGCGATGTAGAGGCCTAACCCGGTGCCGGGGCTGTCGGACTTGGTCAATTTCTTTGCTTGAAAAAAACGTTCAAAAAGATGTTGCTGCTCTTGCTGAGTCATGCCGGGGCCGGAGTCTGTAACGTTTACTTTTAAATAAGTGGCTCCCGGCGGGGACGCATGAACCCGAATAGTTCCGTTGGCCGGAGTAAATTTAATCGCGTTCGAAATTAGGTTTACCAGAATTTGCGTGGTTCTGTCGGCGTCGGCAAGAATGTATGGCATCTTTCCTTTGGGTTCAAAAGCGAGTTGAATCTGTTTTATTTTTGCCCAGGATTCTAAACTTTGCGCCGCGTCGCGGATTAAAATTTCAGAAGAGACTGCTCTGGGATTTACCGTCATTTTACCGCCCCCAATTTTGGAGACATCCAATAAATCGTTGATAAGCCGGGCCAAGCGGTCCACATTGCGGCCGGCAATGGTTAGAACCTGTTCTTGCTGCGGATCTTTATTTGTTCCCTCTTGGGCAGCGCCTAAAGCCGCTTTAATGGCGGTTAAGGGGGAACGGAGTTCGTGGGTAACATGGGACATAAAATCGTCTTGAATTCTTTGGAGCTCCCGGAGTTTCGCGATATCTTGCAATACAGAAATCATACCAACCACCTTGCCCTCTGGATTTTGGATCATGGCGGTGGAATTTTGAATGATATGCTGGGTTAATTCTTGAGCTAAAACGGTTACCTGGGGCGCGCTTTCTTCCACTGTGGGGGCGATCTCTTTAGCCAAAGAGATCATGAGCTCTTGACGGGCGATCTGTTCCAAAGTTTTTCCTTTAAGTTCCGCCAAGGGTACGCCCAGAATTCTTTCGGCCCCTTCGTTGACCATGACTATTTCGCCTTTTTCGTTGACCATAATCGATCCCGTGGAAAGCTGGCTGATAACCGATTTTGTTTTGGCCTGTTCGCTCACTAAAACATCTTTTTCTTGTTGGATATCCCGCGTCGCTTTTTTTACATAGGTTTCCATTTCAGAATTGATTTGTTTTAGGATGAGCTCATATATTTTTTTCTGCGTATCGGAATCGGGAACAGATTTTTTAACAATCTCTCTTAGATTCGCCTCTAATGGCATCTCCTGTAAATTGTCGAACCATTCTTTAGGTTTTTTTGGTGATTGCTCTGCCTCCGCGGTTGTTCCACTCCCTGCGCCGCCGCCGCTCCCGTCTCCTTTTCCGTCCCCGCCACCTTCTCCCACTTTGGCGTAGATGGCGCTGTTAAGCGAGATATGTTGCACCGTCTCTTTTTCGAGAGCGGTCTTTAAATCGGCGACTTCTTTGGGGTTCGACAGAATTTTTAAAAAGGAATTATATTCCGCGGAAGAAATCTCTTTTAAGAAACTTAACGATTGCAAAGAATATTTTTCAAAGAGAGTGTGGAGAGTGGAAGCGATAGAAGAAAGGCTGGCGGAGTTGACGCCGTTCACCAAATACATTTTATCCACATACGTAATGGTGATCTCCGCATTTTGCTCTAAAAACTGGGATAGAGAAGAAAAACTGTTTTGAATGGACTGGCTCACTAACGGGTGGCTAATGGGATATAGGCGCGCCTGTGAAATGGTTTTGCCGAATTGGCTAAGAAAATTATCGAGCGGGCTGCCAGTTTTTTGAGCGGGATTCTCCATTTATTTTCCGAACAGGTCTTTAAAAAGTTTTTTACCTTCGTTTTCTAAAAATTCAGAAGCTTTTTTCTTAATCTCTTCTTTCGCTTTTTCTACCGCTTTGGTTTTTACTTGGGAAGTGTCTAGAGCAGGTTTCCAACTATTTTTTATTAAGAAAATAAAAGTGGGTCTTCCCTCGCTATCCGTTGATAAATCCCCTAAAGTTCCTCCCAGAGATCCTTTGGGGAGTTTTGCGGTTATGGTGAGATCCGGCGCTTTATTCGGAAGGGAAAGGGATCCCTTTAAAAAGAGATCGCAGGCCGCGGAGAGAACTTTGAAATCCTCGGTTCGGGCTAACCCTTTTGTCACATTCCAATTTCCGCCCAGGTAAGAATAGCCAAAAGAAGAGGGGTCTGTTTTTAAAATGGGAGCCAGAACTTTTAGAATAGGCATGTCGAAAATTTTCCCCTGCTTGGATTCTACGGTTACTTTACCGTCTAGCTTATCACAATTGGGCGTGGCTCCGGAGAGAGACCAACTGGCGGAGAGTTTTTCTCCCTCAAATTTTGTGTAGAGGAATTTATCGATGGTTAATTTACCTTCGCTGGAAATTTCCGGGCCTTTATAAGATTTGGCGGCGCCTTGTATTGAAACGATGCTTTTTTCTTTGGCCGCTTCTTTTTTCTTTTCGGAAACAAACAGTCCTAAATCGAGAGTCGTAAGGCGCGCGTCTAAGAAAATATGGGGCTTGAGAAAATTGTCCACCGAAGTTTTAATTTTAAAATCACACGGAGTCTTTCCTTGAGAAGATAATTGCCCCGTTAACAGAGGAACATTTAGGGAATTATCGGTGAATTCAAAAGCGCCGCTTAGAGATTGAACATTTATTTTTTTATATTTGGCCTGAACATTCTCTAATCTAAGAGTTCCTTTCGCCTGCAAAAGTTTTAGGGGCCCAGACACTTCTCCGGAAAGAGACACTTTTCCCGATGGAGCGTAAGGCGCCGCCAAGTCCGTTAACTTTTCAGCCTCTTTTAAATCGAAAGGGTTTACCTTAAAAGCAGCCTGAATAGTTGGGTCAATATTATTGGGGTGGAGTTTTAGCAAGCCATCTATTGTCATTTCAATCGGGTCCAGCTTCACTGTGGCGGAATAGTTTAGGCGTTCCTGAGTTCCTTTGAGTAAGAGACTAATATTAGGAGTTACTGAAACTTTAATTTCTTTAGGGAGCGCCACCCACTCCTTTAACGCTTTAAGATCCACTTTGGGAATCTTTACGTCTAAATCGAGCTTGGGCTTTTTAAAACTTTCCACTTTTCCTTTGACTTGTAAGGTTAAGAGATCCATTGCCCAGAGGAGTGATTCTATTTGAACCGTTTCTTTCGGCAAATCTACGATGGAACTCACT
>JAHFCA010000060.1 GCA_023249715.1 Elusimicrobiota bacterium | reverse complement strand
GGAAGTTTTAAAGAAATTTAGTTAAGTGTGTTGGATAGAACTGGGGCCGGAATCAGAAATTAAAGAAGGGCTCTATTTTATTGGGAACGATGAGGTTTGGGTTACCTCGGTAGATGGGGAAAGAGTCATCGTATCGAACATCTGCCCCCATAAAATGGGCCCGATCTCACAGGGAAAAAGGGAAGGACCTCTCGTACAATGCCCCTGGCACGGCTACTGGTTCGACATTAAGAGCGGCAGATACACTCCCGCTTTAAAGCTCAGAAGATATAATTGGAAAGTGGAATCGGGAAAAATTTTTATCGCCCCCATTCAAGAATGAATCGAACAAGAATTAAAGGGTCTCTGTTTTTTTACACACAAGCGAAACCTAAAGATATCCAAGCCTGTTTTACGGATTTTGGTCACGATTGGGTTGTCAATAAAAACATATTCCAAAGAAAATTCGACTCCTATAAATTTGAGATACTCTCTCCCAAGGAACAAAAAATTGGAGTTACTCTTGTGCTTTTTAAGCTGTTCAAGATACAATTTGACCAGATTATTCGAGTTGTTCCCGGGGAAAGCATAGAAATTTGCGCGATCAATCATTCCGGATTTAACACGCGCACCCTTTGGGAATTTAAAGAGTTGAATCGTGATATTACAGAAATTAAAGTCAGTTTTTGTTTAGAAGTTCCGCAGTTATTGGGATGGGCTAAAATTCCTCTCAAGGCTTTATGGATTTATATCCGTAAGAAAAGCTGGAAAAGCGATCAGGCGATGTTAGAGAGAAGGCATTTCTTATTGACTTTAGGATTCGGAGAAGGCGGGGTTTCCCCTCAAAATTCTCTCGTAAATAAAGCAGCCCCCAGCGCTGTTCCCATGGGAGTATAAAGTTTGAGTCATTACCGCGTCTATTTTTCTGAAAAGGATAGTTCCAACCTGCAAGGGAGAGTCGCTCCTCAGGAAATAAATCAAGATGTGAACTACCAGGAATGGGTTGTCAATAAACCCTGGGGCTATGAATATTTAGTTTATCTCAACCCCTTTACAGAAGTATGGCATCTGTATCTCAATCAAAACGCGGTCACCTCGATGCATTCTCACCCTAACAAAAAGACAGCGCTCATCGTTTTAAAAGGGGAAGCTCTTTTTTCCACCTTAAACACAACGATAACTTTAAAATCTTTGGACAGCGTCATCATTGACCCTGGAGTTTTTCATTCCACCCGCTCTACTTCCGATACCGGAACAATTCTTGTAGAAGTCGAAAGCCCCCCCTTTAAATACGACCTCATCCGTTTAGACGATCCCTATGGGCGTAAAGGGGCAATGTATGAGGGGAAGAACCAAATGGTGCAGTGTTCCAAAGAAGATATACGGTTTACTGAACTCACTCAGCCCGGCTTTGTGCAGAGAAAATTCCAAGATCTATCCATCTCTATAAAGAAAATGGAGCGCCGGTATAATGATCAGGATATTTTTCATCTTGAAAATCATGATTTAATCGTCGTGCTGGAAGGCACCATACTCTCTCAAATTGGCCATCCCCTTTATACGATTGGGGATGTCATAAAAAACCCCTTTTTTTTAGAGGATGCCAAAACGCATACGTTTGATGATTTAACTCTCTTCCTTATAAAAAATGGCCGCTCCTCAAACTAAATGAAGCTTTCGGATTACGTCATCCAATTCTTAAGAGAAAAATGTGAAATTGACACCGTTTTTCTAGTAGTGGGCGGGGCAAATCTCCATTTGGCAGAATCGATTTCTAAGAACGGAAAGATGCAGCTAGTCTGCGTTCAACATGAACAGGCGGCCTCGTATGCGGCGGAAGGGTATGCCCGGGTTAAAGAAAAAATAGGATTCGCTTTAAGCACCTCTGGACCCGGCGGAACGAATATGCTCACCGGAGTTTGCTGCGCATGGATGGACTCTATTCCCGTTATTTTTATCTCTGGGCAAGTCTCTCGCGCCCACTGTACCGATGGAACCACGATCCGCCAATTGGGAGTGCAACAAATTAATATTCTTCCCATGGTTCAATCCATTACCAAATATGCCGCTTTTGTGGACGATCCAGCCCGCATACGCTATCACTTAGAAAAAGCTCTGTATCTGGCAAAAGAAGGAAGGCCGGGTCCCGTTTGGCTCGATATTCCGCAAGATGTGCAAATGGCTCAAATCGAGCCAGAGAAATTATCTGGTTTTATTCCTCCTGCTCCACCACAAAAAAACAAAGAGTGGGCTCTAGCTTTAGAAGAGACTTTAAAACTTCTCCAAAGTTCCAAACGTCCCATTCTCATTTTGGGAAATGGTGTTCGTTTAGCGGGAGCGCAAGAGGAATTTGAGTCTTTAATTAAAACGATCAGTTTCCCAGTTATTACCACATGGAATGGGCTCGATTTAATGGAATCGGACCATCCCCTCTATGTAGGCCGCTCTGGAGTGTTTGGACAATATGGAGCCAACTTTGCCATTGCCAACGCGGATCTTGTTTTAAGCCTCGGGTCCCGATTGGATACGCGTCAAACGGGAACCAGAAAAAATAGTTTTGCCCGCGGAGCTAAAGTGATCGCGGTAGATATAAGCGAACCGGAACTTAAAAAAGGTTTAACTAAGATTGATGTGTCTATTGGCGCCGATGTTAAAGAATTTTTAGCGGCACTCAATCTCAAACTTAAAAATTTCAAAGGCCAACCGATTGAGGATTGGAAACAAAGATGCCAAAACTGGAAAAAAGAGTACCCCGTAACACTCCCCATCTATTATAAAGAGAAAGAGGGAGTCAATTCTTATGTATTTATAGAAAAATTATGTGATCAGCTGAAATCGGATGATATTATTGTTACCGACATGGGCACCAGCTTAAGTTGCACCATGCAAACCTTTAGAATAAAGAAAGGGCAAAAACTATTTACCAACACGGGCTTTGCTCCCATGGGATTTGGACTTCCCGCTGCTATCGGAGCCTGGCATGGTTCTAAAAAAGAAAGGTTGATTTGCCTTTCTGGAGATGGCGGCCTGCAAATGAATATTCAAGAGTTTCAAACACTGGCCCACTACAAGATTCCCATAAAGCTGTTTATATTGAATAATCGGGAATATGTCACAATCAAACACACCCAGGAAGCCTATTTTAAAGGAGAGTTTATAGGGTCGGACCCCAGCGGAGGGTATAGCGCTCCCAATTTTATAAAAGTAGCCCAAGCCTATGGCTTAACCACTGAAGAAATAAAAAAACAGGCGGAGTTATCTGTGACGATTAAATCTGTGTTAAATTCCAAAGGACCTACGGTTTGCGAAGTCCATCTTCCCAAAAAGCAACCCTTAGTCCCTATTTTGCTCCAACACGCCCGTAAAGATGGAACCATTGTCACCGATCCTATAGAAAGACTTTCTCCCTATCTTCCAGAAAAAGAATTCTTAGAGAATATGATTGTTCCTCCCTTAGAGGATTAGCTCCATGAATATTTTATTCACCGTATTTCTCTCTTTTCTCATTCTCTTGGGGACGCATATCCTAATCTGGAGAACAAAACGGCCGCTTCAGGATGCCGCCGCTCTCTTTATTATTTTTGTATTTATTCCCACTCTTGTCGCCAGTTTATACTCCCTCTTCTCTTTTATGGGAATCCTGCCGGAGGCTTGGTTTTCTATAAAAGAACTTTTTTCTATCTGGCTCCTTCTAGTGGCGGTGGGGTGCGCCTATATCCAGTTTTATCCCGCAGCCCAAGCGGTTTCCCCTTCTTTAGAAATGATGCTCCTCATCCAAAAAAATAGTCCAACCTCTACCGGGGTAGAGCAAATTCAAACACTGTTTGACCATAAAAAATTGGTCATGAACCGCGTCCAAGACCTCTTGAACAGTGGCATGGCTTTAAAAAAGAAAGACAAATTCATGATTACCTCCTCCGGGAAAAGGCTGATCCGTTTTTTCTTATTCTATCGCCGTCTTTTGGGGTTAGGCTATCACGGCGGGTAATATGACTCTATTCGATTGGTCTACTCTATTTGTCTTTCTCTCACCCATCTTTCAGTTCCTGTTCCATGCCGCTTCTGCTCGGCTCTTTAAAAAAGAGTCTCCGCAAATGGTCGTGATTTATTCCATTTTTATTTGCGCTTTTATTTTGATTCTGGGGTTGGGATTGCTTTGGAGCATAGAACCGTTGAGGTCTTGTATAGATTATTTCATTTGTATGGTCTATTTTGTGATTGGTTACTTTGCCGTCGCTTATTCCTATTTTAACCTCTTTAATATTTCCGAGACCGGCAGGCGTTTAAAAATTCTCTATGAACTTCTCCAATCTCCCTATTTAACGGAGAGTAAACTCCAGGATATTTACGGAAGGGACGAAATTGTTCAGGTAAGACTAGACCGCCTTTGCGCCATTGGCCAACTAAAAAAAGAAGAAGACGGCTACAAAATTAACAGTAAAACCCTCCTATACATGGGCCATTTTTCAAACTTTTGGCACCGACTCCTCAAATTTTAGTTTATGGAATTTTTTAAAAAACGCCCCCTCTTAATAGAGTGTCTAGTTTGGATAGGATGTTTTCTTTATCTTATCTTTCTTCTTCAAGAGATGCTGATTTTTGGAAAAGCCACCCTAACCCACGACAATCTCTTTTGGAACTACCCTATATTTAGTTTTTTTGCCAAAAATATAGGGCTTGGCCACGTCCCCTTTTGGAACCCCTTCGAACATGGCGGAGAACCATTTTATCCTCTCATTAGCCAAAGCAGATTTTGGGAACCCCTTACCTTAACCATTATTTTTTTGGGAAAATTTATTGTCAACGATGTCCTCATCCTTTATAACTGGAACAGAGTGCTTTTAACTGTCTGGATGGCCTTTGGAGTTTATCTCGTCTTCCGTCCTTTGGCAAAACATATTTTAACTCGCGTAAGTTTAGTTCCTATTCTCCTTTTTTCTTCCATATTTTTAGGCTCTTTTCGTCAGGATGGAATTTTAAGTCAGTTTTTATGGGTTCCCTATATGCTTTATTTTCTTTTAAAAATTCTCGAATCCCCGGAAGATTGCTGGCGCCACTGGATTCTTCTAGGAGTGACTATAGGCATTAATTGTCAATCTTATTTCTTCGCCAGTTCCTGGCTGTTCCTATTTTTATTTTTAGCGGGGATCCTTCTCTTTAAAAGAGATCTTTTGTTTAGCCTATTGGCAAGAAAAAATTTTATATCTAAATTCACTCTTACCGCATTGATTATTGGTCTGATGATGGCGCCTAACATTGTTTTATTTCTAGAAAACAATTCCTATGTTTTTCCGGCCAGAATGGTCGATTTTTCCTATGAAAATCTCCCACCCCAGGGAGGTCCTGTTCAATATGAACCCCACACCTTGATTACTCAAAAAAGCGGAATTAAAATGCCCTATCGTTACATTGAGTTTACAGGTTCTTTCTCCACTCTTTGGGATTTTTTGCAGATGATCGCGCCGAATGGGAACATGTATATCCAAGGTCCGAGCGCCAATACCTGGGGAACCACCTCGGAAGCTTACATGTATATTGGTTTTCTACCTTGGTCCATTGCCCTTTTAGGGCTTTTTTTTGGCAAAGACTTCTTGAAGCGCGTCTGGATTTTTCTCCTGATTGCGTTTGGTTTATTTATGCTGGGGCCTCCCGGCTATCTCCATAAATTTTTATACTGTATCTTTCCTCCTCTATGGTTTGTAAGACATACGCACACGTTTGTTCTCTTTTTTATGTTCCCTTTACTCTATTTTTATATTTTAGGGTGCAACTTTCTCCTCTCTAACTGGAAAAAATCTTATTTTGAAACAAACACCTTCAAAGAGAAAATTCCGCTCTTCCTATTCTTTGCGGTAATCCTTACTCTATTTCTACTGGTACTCTATTATGGTAAAGATAAAATAGACTTTATAAAAGTATCGCTGCAGCTCCTTTTTCTTCCTTGGGCGCTCCTATTTTGGATGCGCCGATATAAAAATTCAGAAAATTCTTTCTTTAAGAATGCGCCCCAAATCCTAGGTACGGTATTCTGTCTGGTGCTCGTCGGCGATTTAATATACCAATTTAAAAAAACGTCTTATCTTTATAACCAGAAGAAAGACTCTCAATTTATTTTAAAGTCGGATAGAGCTATTAAAAATTTCAGCCCCCCCAAAAAAAGAGAAATTTATCCCAAAAGTTCGCCGGAAGGAGGCCAACAATTGCGTTACTATGGCCTTCTGAATTTGCAACCTTACGCTTTTTCCCCATTGTTCGAAGAAACATATTCCAATAAAGATCCCATGGAATTCGCCCTAAAAAATAGACGGTGGAATAGTCTTTTATTACTCAAGGACTACTATCAACTGATTCATTCCAACCTACCCTCTTCGGAATTAAGGGAACTATTCGCAATCGGGAAAGCTCCCTTTCAATTTAAGTGCTCAGAGAAAAGTAATTTTCGTTATTCTATAGAAGCGAATAATTATCGATATGATTTTTTTACGCTGATTACGCAAGGAGATAAGAAAGGTGTTCTTTCCTGGTCGGATAGTTATGATAAAAATTGGAAAGCGCGCCTGAATGGAAAAGAAGCGATCCTCTTTAAAGAAAATGGCCTATTTAAAGCGATCGACCTCCCGGCTGGAAACCACACAGTAGAATTTTCTTATGAACCTACCTGGTTTATACGAAGTTTAATGATTTTTTACGGGACAATTCTACTGTCCGTTTTATTCGGGTTAATGAAAAGGACTTGTAGGAAGGCTGGTTTGGCCCATTAAGAATTTGTCGACCCCTCGGGCCGCTTCTCGGCCTTCCCAAATGGCCCAGACCACCAAGGATTGACCTCGGCGCATATCTCCGCAAGAGAAAACAGCGGGAACATGGGTCATATAGTTGGTATCTACCTCTACATTCCCTCTGGGAGTGAGCCCAATGCCTAATTGTTTGAGCATGGTCTCTTTTTCTGGACCCAAAAAACCAAGGGCAAGAAGCACTAAATCACCCTCCATTTCGAAATCGGAACCTGGAATTTCTGCCATTCTCGGCGGCGTCCCATTTTGGCTTTCCACCCAATCTAAACGAACTAAATGTATTTTTTTAACGACCCCGTTTTCTCCGGAAAATCTTTTAGTGGAAACGCTCCAATCTCTTCTGCCCCCTTCTGCATGAGAGCTGGAAGTTCTAAATATGCGTCCCCATTCCGGCCAAGGATTTTCCGGAATTCTTTTCTCCGGAGGTTTCGGAAGAAGTTCTAAAGAAATAACCGACTTTGCTCCTTGCCGAAGACTGGTTCCATGGCAGTCTGAGCCTGTATCTCCTCCCCCAAGAACAATTACATTTTTTCCTTTGGCGGAAATAAATTGATCGTCCGGAATGTGATCGCCTTGGTTCCGTTTGTTCTGGAGCGGTAAAAATTCCATGGCAAAATGAATTCCCTTTAATTCCCGGCCTGGAATTGGGATATCTCTCGCTTGAGTAGCTCCTCCTGCCAACACAACGGCATCAAAATTCTTTTTTAACTCTTCCGCAGATAGGTTGACGCCAACATGCGCATTGGTTTTAAATTCGACCCCTTCTTGCTTCATGAGTTCTACGCGACGCAACACAATCTCTTTTTCCAATTTAAAATCTGGAATTCCATACATCAGAAGCCCACCCACCCGATCGTTCCTTTCAAAAACTGTAACCGAATGGCCTGCTTTATTCAATTGACTGGCGCACGCTAATCCGCTAGGACCCGAACCTATAACGGCTACTTTTTTTCCGGTTCTAATTTTAGGCGGCTTTGGAGTCATCCACCCCGATTTAAAACCATGTTCAATAATTTCTTGTTCTATGCGTTCAATGGTAACGGGGTTATCGTTTATATTTAAGACGCAGGACTCTTCGCAAGGGGCGGGACAAATACGGCCTGTAAACTCTGGAAAATTATTTGTGGAAAGGGGCCTCTCTAACGCTTCCTCCCAACGATTGTGATACACTAAATCGTTCCAATCGGGAATAATATTGCCAAGAGGGCAGCCCTTATGGCAAAAAGGGATCCCAC
>JAHFCA010000201.1 GCA_023249715.1 Elusimicrobiota bacterium | reverse complement strand
TTACCCAGCTCAATTTCCCTGTTAAAGCGGGCGGAAACCTCTTGAGCGATGCGTTCTTTTACTTTTTCCGGAGGGAGCAGTTTTCTTAAGAGCAGGAGGCCGGAGGCGAACAAAACTCCGGTGATAAGAAAAAAAATAATTAAAATTTTAAATAGTTTTTTCATGATAAAAAAATTCGGAAGGGGAGAGATTCGAACTCTCGGTGCCCTTTCAGGCACACACGCTTTCCAGGCGAGCCGTTTAAGCCACTCACGCACCCTTCCCTCTGTCGCACCCTCGCGCTACGCGCTCGGGCTTGATAGCCGCGGCGTAAAAGGTAACGCCGCGGTGCTCCTTAAGGGAAAACCTAAGGTTTTCCCTTAAGGAGCCCTTTCCTAAAAGGAACTTTCCCATGATTCCCTAATACCTCCCCTAAATGAAAGAGGATTCTATCACTATGGGGTAAATTTTTCAACGAAGGGGGAGTCTAGGCGACCTGTTCTCGAACGGCTTTATCGAGGGTGTCGTAGATTTTGGAGAGTTCAAAAGGTTTGCGCAGATAATCGAAGGCGCCGTGTTTGGTGGCTTCGGCCGCTGTGTCCGTTGTGGCAAAAGCGGTCATCAGTATAAAAGGAAGCGCCGGCGACATTTGTTTTATCCGGGTTAAAAATTCAATCCCGTTCATTTGCGGCATAATTAAATCCGAAAGAATCACATCGGGCCTGTTTATTTTAAATTCTTCCAAGGCCCGGGCGGGATTGCTAAAATCTAAAACGGTGTAGCCTCTCCGTTCCAGAATTTTTTTTAATGTTTTTAAAACTTCCGGGTGGTCGTCCACCACCATTATTTTTATAGAATTTGGTTCCATTTGTTCTATCATAATATTCACTTCACAATTTAATAACAGGAGATTCGGCAGAGTGGCTAGAATGAACGCAATCCAGTTCAACGATGAATTTTGCTCCTTCCCCTTCTCTGCTTTCCACGCTTAAATTCCCTCCGTGATCTTTTACAATTCTATAATAGAGGCTTAAGCCCAAGCCCGTCCCCTTCCCCACCTCTTTGGTTGTAAAAAAAGGCTCAAAAACCTTATTTAAATATTTTATCGGAATGCCGCAGCCATTGTCCATAAATTCAATTTTTACTTTTTCTCCTTCTCTTTGAGTTCGGAGGGTCAGTTTGGGATCTCTCCTGCCCTTTAAAGCGTCCACTGAATTATTCGCTAAATTGAGAAATACTTGCTGCATCTGATGGGGATCCGCTTTAACATAGGGATTCCCCGAGTCAAAATCTTTAACGAGTTTTATGTTGAACATTTCTAGCTCATGATGAATGAGTTTTAAAGTATATTCTAGGACTTCCCGGATGGAGATGGAAGATTTTTGAGACGGATGCCTTCTGGAAAACTGCAAAAGGTTAGCGATAATGGCGCTGCACTGGAGAGTTTCGTCTCGGACAATTTTTAAATCTTCCCTCATAGACGGCGTTAAATTCTCGTTCGTGAGCAGTAAATCGGCCAAACCGAGCACCGAAGTAAGAGGGTTGTTTAATTCGTGCGCCACTCCCGCCGCCAACTGGCCGATGGCGGCCAGCTTTTCTGTCTGAATGAGTTCGCTTTTCATATGCGCCACTTTTTCGTAGGCGCCGTTCAGTTCTTCTATGCGATTTTCCAGCTCTTTATAGAGACGGGCATTGTCGATCGATTGGGAGATTAAAGAGACATACACATTCGCATAGTGCTCTTCATACGAACTAAAAGGATCCCCGCCCTGAGTGCGGACCGCGATCAAAATACCCATGAGTTCTTCTTTAGATAAGAGGGGATAAATTAAAAGGGAACTCATAGGAAATTTTTTATTCAGGAAAATAAATTGGGGATCCCTGCTTAATGTGTTGAGCGTAAGAAGATGGCCGTCTTTAAGAGAGTTAAGCGATTTTTCTCCGATTTCCAAGCGAATTCCGTCTTTTATGTTGGGATCCTGCCCTGTGGCGGCGGCTACTTTAAACCGCTTCTCCTTATCTAACAGCAATATTGAAACGTCGTCTGCCTTAATTACTTTTAAGGTGATATCCACCAAAGAGGAGAGTAAATTTTCCAGTTTTAATTTTGAAAAAATATTTTTGCTTAAATTGGACAGGGATTGCAGAGCTTTGAGTTCATTTTTTTCTGTTTCCTGCACGATGATGGAGGAAAAGAAAGCCACAATCAATAGGAGGGGAAACCGAATCATGACTTCCGGATGCAATAGAGCCGCCAGGCTGTTGGTTTTTAAAAATATAAAGGCGTAGAGAAAACAGGCTAAACCGGCGACCAAAAAACTTAAGTTGGTTTTTTTAGAGATCACCGTCATAAAGACCACAAGGAAATAGATAATAAAAAGATCATTTTGTAATCCTTGCGTCTTGTAGAGGGCGAGTGAAATTAAAGAGGTATCTAAAAAAAATAGGGCTGTAGTCAGCCCCGAAGTAATCATTTTTTGGGGGAAGAATATAAGAGCCGCATTACTCCCCAGGTGAATGGAGGCCAAAACTAACATCCATTGAAACATCTGCTGCGCGGAAGCCGGGTTTTGCAGAATATCTTTATCCCCATAGAGCATAAAAAACGCCATGAGGAATAAAATAGTTAAACGAAAAGCGACAAGTGAATACTTACCTTCTAAGCCAAGTATTTTCTTC
>JAHFCA010000059.1 GCA_023249715.1 Elusimicrobiota bacterium | reverse complement strand
TGGGACTTTTTGCTTTTTGCCGATTGTGGCGACTCCTAAAAGCGTTTTACCGTAGAGAGTTTGTTCATCCAGTTTCCCTTCGCCGGTGATGAGAATATCCGCTCCGGTTACTTTTTTTTCTAACTCGGTTAATTTCAGCATCCAGTCTATGCCGGAAATGATAAGAGCGTTTAAAAAGAAGGCGGCTCCGGCGCCTGCTCCCCCGGCCGCGCCTCCAGAGGGGGCAGTGGCTAGATTCTTGGGCTTCCAGCTGGAATGATGGCGTTGAGCAATTTTTGCAAAGTGGCGGAGAGCGGCGTCTATTTTGGGGATCATCGATGGAGTCGCTCCTTTTTGGGGGCCATACACTTGGGCGGAGCCCAAGGGGCCGCAAAGAGGGTTCGTTACGTCTGTGGCGGCGAAAAACTTTGTTTTTTTAAGGAGGGGATGAACTTTAGAGCGGTCTATTTTTGCCAAATTTTTTAAGGCGCCTACGCCGTTTCCAATGTCCTGTCCTTTTTTATCTAAAAATTGGTAGCCCAAAGCTTTTGCCATTCCCACGCCGGCATCGTTGGTGGCCACTCCCCCCAGAGTGAGCACAATTTTTTTGCAGCCGTATTCCATGGCGCGCCGCAGGAGTTCCCCGGTTCCAAAAGAGCTCGTAATCCACGGGTTCCGTTCTTTTATAGAAAGAAGCTCCAAGCCGCTAGCTTGAGCCATTTCCACAATCCCCAAATTCTCTTTTTCTAAAATTCCATAACCGGCCCGACAAATTCTTAACAAAGGATCGCGCGCTTGAACGTGTTTTATTTTTAGCGGTCGGGAGGCTTGTATGGCCGCCAACGTTCCTTCTCCCCCATCCCCCAATGGAACCTCAACAATTTTTGCCTTCGGATAAACTTTTTTTATTCCCTTAGCAATAGCGCGGCAAACTTCACCAGAACTCAAACTTTCCTTAAACGAATCCGGCGCAATTACAATTTTCATAAATTAGTAGGGGGACAGCTCCTTCTTTTATTTTTTAACTCGCGTCGCTACCGCGACGCTTCAAACAGAAAAAGCCAAAGGAATATATCGAAAAAAATTTTATCTCATAGTCACGCTCGGATAAAAAATAAAAGAAGGAGCTGTCCCCCTACACCTGCTCTTAAAGCGGGTCATCTTGGACATAAGGGAGGTTTTTCTTCATGGCGATTTCCGCTTTTTGCAGTTCAGAGCCAAGGTATGCGGCATGTTCCAGAAGAGAAACTAAGCCCTCTCGCACGAGGGTATTATAAATTTCTTCGGCGGATTTTCCTTCTATTGTCAGTTTTAAAGCGTGCGATCCATCGTAATAGCGCGCCCGCAGGAGCCCTTCTTGAGGAAACGGTTTAATAGTAAAGAACCCCTTCGGGTCCATTTTCCATTCGGAACGGGAATCGTAATGCGCTTTGAGAATTGGAACTTTTTCTTTCTCCGGATCTCGAGTGGGTTTTAAATTTAAAACGCTTTTTTCTGTTTTAGTATCCACAATATCAATGACATAAGAAGGGCAGATGAGGGCCGTCTCTTTATACGCTTCTAAATCCTTTTCTTCGATGAGCCGTTCCTGTTTCCCGGTTTGTAAATTGAGATGTCCCCCCGCTAAAACCGCTTTTTTATCTTTCCCCATTTTCCAAAGTTTGGGAGCGATGTTGATGCAGCGGTTCGCGGCGGTGCAATTTTTTTCGTCGTAAATTACTTTGTAAGTCATAGATAAAGTTACCGCACCAGACTTAAAAAAACATCTAACGAGGAGCAGAGCAAATAGGGATTTTTTTCTTTTTCTTCTTGAAGGGTCGAAGAGGCGGAGCCGGAGTAGTTGTGGCCGGGAAAAAGAATGGTGGATTCCGGTAATTTTGCCAATTTTTGAGTCAGGGAATTGTAGAGCGTTTCCGGATTCCCGCCGGGCAAATCGGAACGGCCGCACCCCCGGATAAACAGCGTGTCCCCCGAAACCAGATTATTTTTGATTAAAAAACATTGAGAGCCGGGAGTATGCCCGGGCGTATGAATTAAAGTAACCTCCACGGAGCCCACCGTAATTTTGTCGCCGGGGTGCACCCGTTTTAAATGTTCTTCGGGAAAATCGCCAAAAATGGAAGCGGCTTTCCCAAGCGAGCGGACAAAATTCACTTCTTCTTCCTGCACATATATGGGAATATTTTTGTGGTTAAGCAGCTCTTCTACGCCGTTACAGTGGTCGAAATGGGCGTGAGTAATGAGCGCTCCGGAAATCTTGAGCTCTTCTTTAGCCGCAATTTTCATCAGGGTGTCTATTTGCCAGGCAGGGTCTACCAGAAGCACTTCTTTGGTCACAGAATCTCCCACGAAATAAACGAAATTGGCCATGGGGCCAACTTCAATTTGCTTCATGTAGAGGCCGCTATTTTTCGTTGCGGGATTGGCAGGCAATGCAGTACCTAGCCCAGGGCATGGCGCGGAGTCTTTGGTCTGTAATTTTTTTGCGGCAGGACTCGCACATGCCAAAATCGTCTTTTTCTATTTTGCGGAGCGCCGCTTCGATGTCGTCCAGGATTTTTCTTTCGCCATTGGTAAGCTCGAACATGAACTCTCTTTCAAAGGTTTGGCTGGCGACATCCGCTTCGTCCCCAATTTCGTTATAGCCTAAATTTTCTTCTTTTTGTTTGGTGGTATTTTTAATATCGTCCCGCTTTTTTGAGAGCAGATCATAAAATTTTTTAAATTTCGCGGATGAACCTTTTGTCATGGTGAGTGATTTTTTTATGGATTTTGCCATTTTACTTTTCCCCTTTTTTATCTTCATTCGATTGACTCCTAAATTTAGTGAACGGCTACGACTTTAATGGTTCTTAACTTATCTGTTTCTTGGCCGCTCACCCTTAATTCTTTTTCCGATAAATTCATTAAATAGTCGCAAATTTCCTGGGTGATTCTTTCTCCGGGAATTAAAACAGGAATTCCGGGAGGGTACGGCGTCAAGGTTTGCGCCGAAATAAAACCGGCCGCTTTAGAAATGGGCACCCGCTTTGTTTTTTTAGAAAGAAAAACTTCTCTCGGCATGAGCACCATTTCGGTGGACAAAGATGGGATTACCAGAGTCCAGTTTTTTGCGCTGCCATGGTACTTGGTGTCTATCTCTTCCAGGGCGTTTACCAACCGGTCCACATCCTCTTTGTCTGTCCCTGTCCCCATGATAGCAATTAAATTAAAAAGATCAGCGGCGTCTACCTGTATATTATATTCCTTTGAGAGGATGGCATCCACTTCTTTTCCGGAAAATCCGCTCTTGGTTACGTTGATAGTGAGTTTGGTGACATCTAAATCGTAGCCGCGCGCCTGGATTTCTTTGCGCGTAAAAGAAAAAAAGTGGCGCGTCTGATTAATTTTTTTTCTCGCTCCTTCCGCCAAGCGGATTACTTTTTCGAAGGTTCTTTCGCCATTTAAAACCGCTTGCCTGCGGGCTAAGTCGATGGAAGCCAAAATAAGGTAGTTGGGGCTGGTGGTCTGGAGCATGGAAATTATTTTTTTAAGGCGGTTAATGTCGATACTTTCGGAATTAAAATGAATCACAGAACCTTGGCTGAGCGCCGAGAGAATTTTGTGAGTGGATTGCACGCACATGTCCGCGCCCGCCTCCACCGCGGAAATAGGCAAGTCTTCGTGGAATTTTAAGTGGGGCCCATGCGCTTCGTCTACTAAAAGAACTTTTCCATGGCGGTGGACGATTTCGGAAATTTTTACTAAATCCGCGGTGACCCCATTGTACGTAGGGCTAGTCACCAAAACGGCTTTTGCTTCCGGGTATTGGTGGAGGGCGGCTTCTATTTGTTCGGGCAGGGGATCAAAAAGAATATCTAAATTTTGGTCCACCTTGGGCTGAATCCAAATGGGCCAGACTCCCGCTAAAATAATTCCGGAGAGAATAGACTTGTGCGCGTTGCGGGAAACAATTACGGAATCCCCGGGGTTGCAGGCGGCCATTAGCATGGCCTGGTTCCCAACGGTGGAGCCGTTCACTAAAAAGAAGGAAGCCTGCACGCCGTACGCTTCCGCCATTAAGTTTTGCGCTTTCTTAATAGAGGATACAGGATCGTGCAGAGAATCTACTTCGGGGAATACCGTGACATCAAACAGATAGGCGGACTTTCCCGTAAAATCTTTTAGCTTGGAATCTAACCCCTTACCGTTTTTGTGGCCGGGAGTATGGAAAGAGGTAACCTTCCTTTTAGCTCTGCCGAGCAAGGTTTCAAAAATAGGGGTCTGGTTTTGTTTAGTCATCTGGTAACCATTCATTATAAATATTTAAAAAATAGAGTCAAACCCTAGAGCCACCATTGGATTATGGAATTCGACGAAAAATAGTGATATTTTTTCTTCACAAAAAAGTTCACGAATAGTTTTAACTATTCTCTCACTTTTTTGTTTCGAAAAAATACCACTCTTTTTCGTCTCGGTTCTCATAACCAATGGTGGCTCTAGGGTTAAATATTTTTATAGAATGAATTATGAAAAAAATTCGCGTGGCGCATCATGTGGGGCAGCTGGGGTTGGGAGGGACGGAAAAAGAGATTCAGATTCTTTGTAAATATCTCGACCAAGAAAAGTTTGAAACGCACGTTTTCGCTCCCCGTTTCCCCATTCCCGCCGCTAGAAAAATAAAAGATTTTTTAGGAGCGTTTTTGGGAAGCGTTCACTGTAAAAGGAGATGGGAACAAAACAAATACGCGCTTTGCCGCGCGGAAGCGTTTAATAAAATATTGGGGCCCAAAAATTTACATCTTTATAGAGCGGGGAATTTTAAAGCGCTGTTAAGAGCGGTGGCTCCCGATATCCTCCATGTCCACCATAGCGGCGAATTTGTTTCCCCTTTAAACAGCGTGGAGATTCTAAAATCGGTTCCGCTTCTCTTTACCATGAATGTGTTTGGCATTCAAGATAGGACCCCCTGCCAGCAAGCGCCTCATAAAATTCTTTTTCCCTCCCATTGGCTAAAAGAATCTTGCTCTTGGGCGCATGGGGATTCAAGATGCGACGTCCTCTATTGCCCCATAGAAAAACCGCTTACCCAAGAAAATATGCGACAGGAATTAAATATAGGAGAAAACATTTTTGTCGTGGGTAGAATTGGCCGGAACGCGGATGATATTCACGACTCTATTTCTCTAAAAGCTTATCGGGAAATAGAAAGCAGCTCGACTCTTTTTTTGGCCGTTTCTCCCCCGCCTAAAATGGTGGAAGAGGCTCTAAGTTTGGGTATCAAAAGAATTCAAACTCTAGAACCCACCGTGGACGACACTACCTTGAGCAAGTTTTATAACACGATTGACGTTTTGGCCCATGCGCGCAAGGATGGTGAAACTTTTGGTTGCGTGATCGCCGAAGCGATGATCCATGGGAAGCCGGTGGTATCGCATTACAGCGATGAACGGAACGCGCAGGCGGAATTGTTGCGGGAAGAGAGCGGCTTTGTCGTAGAGCGAAACGATTGGAAATCGTACGCGGCCCATTTGCGCGCCTTGCAAAACAATAAAGAGTTGCGGCTCGCCATGGGCGAGCGGGCCAAAAAAAGAGCTTTAGAAAATTTTGAAGCGAGCGTGGTCACCCGGCGCCTGGAATCTTTCTATTTAGAAATTTAGAAAAATTGGGAAAAAGGAGTGTGAATATGTCTAATGTGTTATCGGATGCGGAAATTAAAGAGGTTCTTAATTTTAAAGTAGTGGCGGTGGTGGGGTGTTCGCCAAAAGAAGAGAGGCCCAGCCACCAGATTGCTTCCTATTTAAAACAGGCGGGGTATACGGTGATCCCGGTAAACCCCGGCCACGAAATTATTTTAGATGAGAGGTGTTACCCTAATTTACTGCAAATTCCAAAGACTGCGGGAGTAGAAATTGTGAATATATTTCGCAGGTCGGAACAGGTCTTTCCCGTCGTAAAAGAGGCGGTTCAAATTGGGGCTAAAGCGATTTGGATGCAGGATGGTGTGGAGCACCCCGCCGCGGAAAAAATGGCCCGCGAGGCCGGACTAAAAGTAGTTTCCAACGATTGTATCTTTCGCCAGCACCAGCGCCTCCAGGGTCCCTTCCGAAAAAATATAACGACCTGTTAAGAAATTAGGGAGTGCGCTCCATTTTTATTTTTAACTCGCATTCGCAAAAATATTTTTCTTAGGCCTTCGAACTCGTCCCGATAAATCGGGACTCAGACATGCGAAGGCAAAGGAACTATATATAAAAAATTTTTGCTCATAATCGCGCTCGGATAAAAATAAAAATGGAGCGCTATCCCTAATTTCCCGTGTTTCCCGTATCCTTGAAAATCTTCCTCAAGTTTTTGTAATATACCTAATTCCACTTATGTTCTCGGGTCCAATAAAATATATGGGAATTGGGCTGCAACTGGCTCTCACAATATTGCTGGGTTTTTTTGTGGGGTATCGGCTAGATAAAAAATATGGATTTCTGCCGTGGGGCAGTATTATTGGCGGATTTTTAGGTTTAGCGGTCGGTTTTTATAGTTTATTGGCGCAGTTAAAAAATGGAAACTCTTAACAATGCGTAATGGTTTGCTTTTATCTCTCTTCTTGGCCGGTTTTAACGGAGCGATGCTTCATTTTCTTTTAAGCTGGGCGTTTAATAAATCGAACAAAGTTTTTTTTGGAGTTCTGTTTGGCGGCATGGGTTGGAAAATGTTCACTTTGGGCTTAACCGCTTTCTTTATTTTTGGAAATCCTTCCTTTCATTTAACCGTGACGCTTCTTACCTTTGTTTTTTTTTCCATGCTCTTTACTTTTATATCCATAAAATTTCTTCCTAAAAATAGTCATGGATTTTAAAGAGATACTGGAACACCACATTTTAGACCACCCCATGGGTCCAAAAAGCCTCCATCTCTCTAAACATTTGTTCATGATGTGGATTGCGGCGGCCGCGCTCATTTTTTTATTTAAAGCTCTCTTTCAAACTAACGGCACGGTTTCCCGCAAAGCGAAAATTCTCTTTGAAATGATGGTTCTCTTTATTCGGGACGACGTGGTCGTGCCCGCCATGGGCGAAGAGGGTAAAAAATATTTGCACTACTTTCTCTCCCTCTTTTTCTTTATTCTCTTTTGTAATTTATTGGGACTTATTCCCGGGGCTGCTACTCCAACCGGAAACATTGCCATAACGGCCACACTGGCTCTCTGCACATTTGCTCTCATTCATATTGCCGGCATTCGGGAACAGGGGTTTGGCCACTATCTTCATAGCATTGTCCCCGCCGGGTTGCCTGCGTGGCTGCTGCCGATTATGTACCCCATAGAGCTGATTGGCTTTTTAACTAAAACGTTCGCGCTCTCCATTCGTCTTTTTATGAATATGATCGCGGGGCACATTGTTATTTTAGCTTTCCTTGGACTTATTTTTATATTTGGAGCGATGAATCCCTTTTTAGGGTTAGCCACTTCGCCGGTGGCTGTTCTGCTTTCTTTATTTATTTACTTTTTGGAATTGGCGATTGTAGTGCCGCTGCAGGCGTTTATATTCACGTTTTTGACGGCTCTTTTTGTGGGAGCCGCAATGAAGCCAGAACATTAAAAGGAGGAAGTATCTATGCTGTACTTAGGATTAGGTTACTTGGGCGCGGGGTTGGGAGCGGGACTTTGTTTGTTGGCCGCCGCGTTTGGAATTGCTCGTTTAGCGAGCGCCGCGTTAGAGGGAACAGCGCGCCAGCCAGAAGCCGCGGGAGCTTTGAGAACATCCATGATTATTCCGGCCGCGCTCATCGAAGGGTTGGGCTTTTTCGCGCTCGTTATTTGCTTGCTCATAGCGTTAAACCTTGGGTTGCCTAAAGCGGGCTAAATTTAAAAAAGAGTAAAAATTCATGGAACATTTGTTGACACCTGACGTGGGTCTGATGTTTTGGACTGTGGTCACTTTTTTGTTGACCGTCTTTATTTTAAGAAAAGTGGCGTGGACTCCTTTTTTAAAAGTGATTGACGAACGGGAAGGGCGCATTAAAGCGGAGATAGAGACCGCTCAAAAAAATCGCCGCGAGATGGAGCAGCTTAAAAAG
>JAHFCA010000200.1 GCA_023249715.1 Elusimicrobiota bacterium | reverse complement strand
CACCCTTCCCTCTGAAGTGATTCGCGTATTAAAAGGAGAAATGGATCCAAAAGAGTCTCCTCTCTACCAAATTTTCAAAGAGTTCACGGGTTGGGCAGACCAAATTCGCAAAATCAAAATCCGCGCGAACGCGGATATTCCCCGCGACGCTAAAGTAGCGCGGGCGTTAGGAGCTGAGGGAATTGGTTTGTGCCGCACAGAGCATATGTTTTTCTCGGAAGAAAGACTTCCCTATATGCAGCAGATGATTCTTGCCAATAACGTTGTTGACAGAAAAAAAGCGCTGGACGCTTTGCTTCCTTTTCAGAAAGAAGATTTTAAAGGACTCTTCAAAGAGATGCGCGGCTTTCCAGTGACCATTAGAACTTTAGATCCCCCCCTTCACGAATTTCTTCCTAAAACCGAAACAGACGCGGAGGCGCTCTCTAAAAAAATCGGCGTTCCGACAGAGACGATCTGGGCAAAATCGAAAGAGTTGCATGAATTTAACCCCATGCTTGGACACCGCGGATGCCGACTTGGGATTACTTACCCGGAGATTACAGAAATGCAGGTAGAAGCGATAATCAGCGCCACCTGCGAACTAGCGAAAGAAAAAATCAGGGTGGTTCCGGAAATTATGATTCCTTTGGTTGGACATAAAAATGAGTTAAAACACCAAAAAGAGCTGGCCATTAAAACCGCGCAAGAAACAATGAAGAAGTATGGAGTGAAAGTAAACTATAGGATCGGAACCATGATTGAAGTTCCAAGAGCGGCTATGGTGGCAGGATCGATCGCGGAAGAGGCCGACTTTTTCTCTTTTGGAACCAACGATCTCACCCAAATGGGGTTTGGATTTTCTAGAGATGATTCCGGAAAATTTATTCCCGCCTATCTCGCGGAAAAGATTTTAAAAGAAGATCCTTTCCAAACTTTAGATCAAGAGGGAATTGGCAGACTGATTCAACTTGCAACCACGGAAGGAAGAAAAACAAAAAAGGATCTTAAAGTTGGGATTTGCGGCGAGCATGGCGGCGACCCTGCAAGCGTAAAGTTTTGCCATCGAGTAGGATTAAACTATGTTTCTTGTTCTCCTTACCGTATTCCAGTGGCGAGACTAGCCGCCGCGCAAGCGGTGATTGAATCTAAACAGAAGAGCGAATATAGTTCTAAGTAGATGCTGATAAAGTCGCGCCTACTACGATTTTTTTCTTTCTGCTTTTAATTTTCTTTTAAGTTCTTTACGGATCGCTTTAATTTTTTTATTTACTTTGGAAGCGAATGCCGCCCCGATCCTGTCAGGAGCCACCACCTCAAAAAGTCCCTGCTTAAATTTTTCATCCAAAAGGATTCCGCCGTTTTTAACTTCCACAAACTGCATTTGAGCGCTCTCGGCAGTTTCTAAATTTCCAATTTCCAGTTCTGTTAACGTCATTTTTTTCGCTTTCCCCATTACCACATAATCTATTCCCGTATCTTTATAAAACTCATTCCGAGACTCTGTTTTGTTTATAACCTCTTTAAAAAAATTCTCTTGGGTTAAAGCAGAAGCGGGAATATTTGCAGGCAGATAAATATCCATAGAAAGAGAAGTGCTGGACAAGAGCAGTTTAAATTTTTGCAAATCCAGAACTTCCACCTTTGAATCGACCGATTCAATCAAACTTTGGGTGATTTTATTTCCAATCTCTTGATCGTTGGAGATAAATGGAAAAACAAGCATTTTGGGAGGAGTCTCTTTTTCTCTTTTTCTGGTTAATGCTTTCCAGGCAAAACAACCGCTCAGAAGTAATTGTAACCCAACAACTGCCAGCAGAACAAATGAACCCCATCTATATTTTTGGAGCATTGAGTATTCCTCCTAAAATTTTACAAAGATTTCTTTCAGCGCTCCTCGAAGAACGCACCAGCCGAAAAAACTGGTTCCATTCTTCAGGATGAGTTATGAACGCCTGCCAAAACTTGAACCCTATTTTTCCCCTCGAATCCAGCGCTGTAATGATGGATGGTAAATCTTGCTCTAAAATATCACTCACACTGCGAAGAGAACAAAAAGGAATTTTGTTTTCCCCGCAAATTTGAGAGAGCGCCTCGCTTTCCATTTCAACCGCGATTTCGGAAGAGCTTTGAGAAACTTTTAATTTATCCGCTTTTTTCATGATAGGGTGCGGGCAGGTTAAAAACTTTCCAGAATGGATTGGGATCTTGAATGTTTCAGAAATTTTTTTTACTTCTTCCGCAAGTTTTGGATCGCTTCTCGCATTATCCAAAACCAAATCTCCCGCTTTGATCCCCTCTCTTAATGCGCCCGCAAACCCTACACAGTAAACTCGATTAGGCCGATAGGAGAGAATAAATCTTCCCGCTCTTTCCGCATTTTCGCTTCCGATTCCGCTGATTTCTAATAAGAGTTTGACTGAATTGTTATCATACCGATAAGTAGAAGTTCCCTCCTTTCGCATGGAAAAAGAATGGATCAGCGATCGGACTTCCCAATAAGTTGGAGATAGGATTCCAATCATTCGCGCAGATAACCTTGCTCTCTGAAAAAAATAACCGATCTCTCCAGAGCTTTTTCAATGGAACCTTGCTTCAAATTTAGTTCCCGAACGGCCCGACAACCGTCATAGAACATTAATTCCTTCGCCATTCTAACCCCGTCTAAAGGAACCAGCGGAGGGGTTCCCG
>JAHFCA010000058.1 GCA_023249715.1 Elusimicrobiota bacterium | reverse complement strand
ATTTACTTGAATGACATTCAAAAGAAAATTATTTGTTCTGGAATCAAAAAGCCGATAGTTGCTACGGCCGCTTAAAGGACGGTTGAAATCGTAGTTGTATGTGATATTTACGAATCCATCTAGCTTTGGTTTAGAAATTTGGGCATGAGAAACAGAGGAAGCAGACAACAAAAAAATTAAAAGAAGAAAACTCTTACAAAAATTTTTAGCGGGGTTAATATTTCTAGTCATTAGCAAATAATATTTTCCAACCCTCCTATTTTAGTATGATAACGTTTTCATTGTCAAGAAGAAAAAATAATTTAATATGGTTACGATGGCAGAATTTGGTTAAAATTTTTTGATCAATATTAATTTGCGTTTTCATGTTTTTGTTCCTTTTTGTTGAGCAAGGATTTTATAGCTTTAATAAACTCTTTTCCATCTTCAACTTTTTGCGTTGCTACCTTTCCAATAATATCATCTGAAATCGCATAGTCTGCCAATTCTCGGACATCTCTAGCTTCAATAAACATTTTGTGAAACTTGGGATCTATTCTTCCAGTTTTTGAGAAGTGGTATCCAAACATGGCTTCAACCGCAGAATGTTTTATAACGTTAATTCCCTCTGATTTCAATAAAGCTTGAGCAGCATAAAACATAGAATAATAAGCTTTACTTGCTGCGTGAGAAAAATAACTCTCTTTCAACAACTTCTCGGCTACTTGAATTGCTTCTTCTGATTTCTCCAACAGCTTCTGGATTTCATCATTCATAGATGAATTCCATCCCGCATTACGTTGCGCTGAAATGAAAACCCGCGGTCAAGTGAATTTTTAAACTTAAATTCAGGGAAAATCTTCAGGGAAATGATTGGGCTGAAATCATGGTCCCACATCACTTGATATGCAATATCATTCATTTGTCGACGTAGCGCCGAATTTTCTTCATCAATAAGCACAACTACATCTAGATCAGAGTCAGGCAATGAATCGCCTCTTGCTCTAGAACCAAAGGCAATTAACTGCTTTAAATGCGCTTTAACATCTAATGGCAGTCGTTGCTTGAATTCTAATAGTAGATTTTTATCTTCCTGTCGCATTTTATTCACAATTACCTTATTTTCGATTATATCATCCCCATAATAATGTTACAAATTCGTTACAAAAAGTTTGAGAAAAGTTTAAGGATTATCCGTATAATCTTAAGTATGCGTATTATTCTATGATCCAACTCTTCGAAAACCAAGCATAAAACCTGTATGATTTAACATTATCTAAAGTTATTGTAAAGATTTTTATATGGAGGACTTAGCTCTTCCATATTCATGACGGATTGCCTGACAAACTTTAGCCACTAAATCTAAAGAAGGCACAACTTTACCACTCAGGAGGTTATAAGTTGTTCTGCGTGGGATATGATAATGTTTTTCAAGTTGTGATTTGCTTAAGTAGCGTAAGCTTGCTGCCAAGACTTCTCGCGCAGATTGAGAGTCTCCCTCTTCTAAACATTCCATAAAAGTCTTAAATACTAATCTAGGGTTACTCAGAGTAATCGATGTGTCATGTTCCATTAATTTATGTTTTTTATTATTTTTCAAGCTCATATTCATACCTTGCCTTTAGCTTACGCGCTTTAGATATATCGGATTTTTGTGTTCCTTTAAATCCTCCCCAAAGAACGATTGTGTCTATGTCTTTAATTCTTTTTCGAGAGTAATAGACCCTCAGACCATTTTTCCATCTTAATTCAAAAAGTCCGCTTGTCAATAGTATGTATAACGTTCCTCTCTCTTGAACTTTGACTCTCCTTAAAGGAAAATTCGTTACAAAAAGTTTGAGAATAGTTTAACGTAACTTCGAAGTATGGTGAGCTTAAATAAGGTAAAATTAGGTTTAAATATGAAGTTTTTTATACAGACGTTTGGCTGCCAAATGAACGAGGCGGATTCCCAGGAGATGGCGGGCCATCTCCAAGCCCGGGGACTCAGCGCCACGGCTAGCCCGGAGGATGCGGACGTCCTAGTTTTAAACACCTGCACCGTGCGGCAGCATGCCGAACAGAGGGCGCTTTCCTACATTGGGCGGTTGCGGGCATGGAAAGAGAAGAAAAATCCCAGAAAAATTATTGTGGCGGGCTGCGCGGCGGAAAGGTTAAAGAAAAATCTGCGCCATCGGTTTAACCACATAGATTTAGTGGCGGGGGCAAAGAGTATAGAGGAGTTTCCGCGATTGTTAGATTCAATATTGGGTAAGGATTACAACTGGTTTGAAGAGAGTGAAATATCCTTTGGCGCCGGGGATTTGCGGAACGTTGGCAAACCGCTCCTCTTGGGGCAAGAAGAGACGACCGCATTTGTTACCATTATGCGGGGCTGCAACTATTCCTGCAGCTATTGCATTGTGCCCAGCGTGCGCGGCCGGGAAATTTATAGGGATAAATCTATAATTTTAAAAGAGATCGAAGACAAAGCGGCGGCAGGCGCTAAAGAGCTAATGCTGCTTGGCCAGACTGTGAACTCTTATTGGCATAAATTAGGGACAGCCCCCTATTCTCCAGAAAAATTGGGCGCTGTCCCTAATTTCTACGATTTTTCGGATCTTTTAACCGACGTAGAAAAAATTAAGGGGATCTCATCCATAAAATTTATGAGCCCGCACCCCCACTATATGTCGGACAAGTTAATCGCCACCATTGCGGCGAGTAAAAAAATTTCTTCTCAAATTCACCTTCCGGTGCAATCCGGCTCCAATCCCGTTTTAAAACGGATGAAAAGAAATTACACGCGCGAAGAATATATTGAGCTCCACAAAAAATTATCGGCGGCGAAAAAGGATTTGCAACTCAGCACCGATTTTATCGTGGGCTTCCCCAACGAGACGGACGAAGATTTCAATTTAACCCTCGACCTCGCGGAACGGGTACCCTTTAGTTTGGCCTACTGCTTTAAATATTCTCCGCGGCCGGGAACCGAATCCCACGCGTTTAATGACACTGTGCCGCAAGCGGTAAAAGAAGACAGACTGGCCCAATTACTAAAAAAGTTAGAAACTAAAAAAGAATGTTCCGCTTCCTCTTAGCGTTTATTTTAGGGGTTACACTCACATTGGGCTGGTTCCATAAACAGGGGGACTTGCCGAGCGGAATTCGGACCATCGAGGCGCTTCTCCACCCCGTATTCCACAAAGACACCGTCTATCAATACTCTAATGCTTATAAAGAAGACCCGCTCCTGATCCTCGCCCTCATAAAAACGGAATCTCACTTTTTTAAAAAAGCTAAATCTTCCCGCGGGGCGATCGGCTTAATGCAGCTCCTGCCCGCCACTGCCAAAGAGATCGCCAGAGAACTGAATATAAAAGATTTTAAAACCCAGGATTTAGAAGATCCCAAAATAAACATACAATTCGGAACCTATTATCTCGCCAAATTACATAAAGAATTTGGCCAGGACACGGTGGCCGCCTTAGCCGCCTACAACGCCGGCAAAAAAAATGTTAAAGATTGGTTAAAATTACATAAAACAAAAACCTTAGAGATGAACCAAATTGAATTTAAAGAGACGAGAAATTTTGTGGAAGATGTTTTAACCACTCAAAAACAATTAAAAAGGTTACAGAAGATTCGCTCCGCCTTATTTAAAAAAGCGGTAAAAAAGCAGGAACCCAAAAATGGCTGACACGCCGTTAATGCAACAGTATGAAAATTTAAAGCTTAGACACCCTCGGGAAATTGTTTTTTTCCGCCTGGGAGATTTTTATGAAATGTTTGGCGAAGACGCCCTAAAAGCGGCGCCCATTTTGGAAGTGGCGCTCACCCATAGGCAAAAGGTGCCCATGTGCGGCGTGCCCTACCATGCGGCCGACCGTTACATGGCTAAACTTTTAAAGAAGGGGCACCGCATCGCCATTGCCGAACAGCTGGAAGAACCCTCTGCGGCGAAAGGTCTGGTTAAACGCGGCGTAACGCGCGTGATCTCCAACGGCACCCTCATAGAAGACCACCTGCTCACGGAAAAATGCAACAACTATTTGGTGGCGGTCTATTTTTCGGAAGGGTTCCTGGAATTTGGCCTCGCCTACCTCGATGTTTCCACCGGAGAATTTAGGTGCGCTCAAAATGCGTGCGGAGAAAATTTAAGCGACTGCCTCAACGAAATTTCCCACTTAAACCCCGCGGAGCTGCTTTTATCCGCAACCAACAAAACTCTAGACGAAGCGCTTAAATTTATCCCCAACCAAATTTTAAACCCGCGGGAATCGGGCGCGGTTTCCATTTCTAAAATCTTAGACGAAGCGGGGGAAACCCTTAACAATTTTTCTCTAGCCAAAAGCTCCGCAGAAATGATTTTGCGCTATTTAGAGAGAACCAACCCGGAATTTCTTAACCATCTCAAGAGCCCGGAGTGGGTGAACCAAAAAGAGTTTATGGTCTTAGACGCTGAAACTCTGGAAAATTTGGAAATATTAAAAAACAGCGCGAATGGGAGCGCTTCCAAAACCCTTCTGGAATTTTTAGATCAAACCCTGACGCCCATGGGGGGACGCAGGCTGCGGCAGTGGCTCACGAAACCGTTGCTGCAATTAGAAAAAATTAAAGCGCGTAATTCCGCCGTGACATTTTTTGTGGAAGAGGGAACGTTAAGGCAAACTGCGCGCGCGGCCCTAAAAAACTGCGCGGATTTAGAAAGAATTCTAAGCCGCATAGTAACCGATAGAGCCACCCCGAGGGAATTGGTCCACCTAAAAAATTCTCTGGTGAAGATAGAACAAATGAAACCATGGGTGACAGTCGCGAATTTTTTTCGCGGGAATGAGGATATGTCGCGCGTCATTCAAACCATAGAAAATTCCATTGTAGAAGAAGCGCCGGCCACATTGGAGAACGGGGGCGCAATTAAAGACAGTGTCGACGCCGACCTCGACGAAAAAAGAAAAACTTTAAAAGAAGGGAACCGCTGGCTAGAGCAGTTGGAAGAAAAAGAGAGAGAGCAAACGTCTATCTCCACCTTGCGCTTAGGCTATACTTCCGTCTTTGGCTACTATTTAGAAGTGACCAAAGCCCAACTCTCTAAAGTGCCCGGCCATTGGCACAGAAAGCAAACCCTCATCAATACTGAAAGATTTATAAGCGAAGAGCTCAAAAATTTAGAAGGAAAAATTTTGGGAGCTCAGGAACAATCCCTAAGAATAGAAAAAGCGCTCTACCAAAAAGTTTTAGATTCTTTAAAAACAGAAAGCAGCCTCATCCGCGCCCTCGCCCAAAACGTGGCGGAACTGGATTGTTTAATGGCCTTTGCGGAAGTAGCCGAAATGCGCGGACTCACTCAACCGCAATGGACAAGCAATGATGAAATTGTAATTAAAGAAGGGTGGCACCCGGTGGTAAAGGAGTCATTACCTCTAGGAACATTTGTTCCCAACAATACGCAGTTAAATTCTGTCGACCAGCAAATTATTATCCTAACCGGCCCGAACATGGCGGGAAAATCCACGTACCTCAGGCAAGTAGCCCTTATTCTTTTTATGGCCCAGATCGGCTGCTATGTGAGCGCGGCAGAAGCGAAACTTTCTTTGGTGGATAGAATTTTTACCCGCATTGGCTCGGGCGACCGCCTTGCTCAGGGGCAATCCACATTTATGGTAGAGATGGCGGAAACTTCTAAAATTCTAAAACAGGCTACGGATAAAAGTTTAATTATCTTAGATGAAGTGGGGCGCGGCACCTCCACCTACGACGGCATCTCTATCGCCTGGTCGGTCATTGAATATTTAGCCAAGAAGAAGGGGAAAGTTCTTTTTGCCACGCACTATTTTGAACTGACGCAGCTCTCTCAAATTTTAGAGAAGGTAAAAAATTACAATGTGGAAGCGAAAGAGTACAAAGATACTGTGATCTTCCTTCATAAAATCAGCCCGGGGACGGCGGACCGTTCTTACGGCATCCACGTGGCGCAATTGGCGGGACTGCCTCTGGAAGTGATTCAAAACGCAAAAAAAATCTTAGAGGGACTGGAATTGGAACATAAGACTTTGTTAGAATTAAACCGTAGCGAGGAGAACCCTCAAACAGAACTATTTAAATGATAGAAGACCGCAGAAAAGATATTCGATTTCCAGTCATGCAAAACGTAGGAGAACCCGTTTTGCTGAATGTTCTCCATAATCATAAATCGTATTCCTTACCCGGATTTATTTTAAACCTCTCCGCCGGCGGCATGAAAATGTTAACATTGGGGGACCAAGCCTCGCAATTACAAGAAGGGATAAAGTTTGTTCTCGACCTAAAACTTCCCGCATCCATTAGCCAGACTATAGAAGGGAAAATTGTCCGCATTCAAAAAGGGGACAAAGCAAAACTCCACCACTCCAACGACGAATGGTTTTTGGGGCTTGCTTTCACTAAAATTAAGCCCCAACATGCTCACCAAATTAACCGCATGGCGGAGGATTGGAGCATCTGCGAAACAAAACTCCAAATGAGCCTGCCCGATGTTTGCTTTAAAGAATGTTCCTATTGGAACCTCTGCGAAAAATCCGCCAAACTAAAAGAAAAAGCATCTAAAAAATGATTCGCATTCTTCCCGAAGAGGTGATTCGTTTAATCGCCGCGGGAGAAGTAGTAGAACGGCCCGCCAGCATTGTTAAAGAACTCCTAGAAAATTCTTTAGACGCAGCCAGCACACACATTACATTAGAAGTTTTGGCAAGCGGCAAAGAGTTAATCCGCATTAGCGACAATGGCATGGGCATTCCCGCGCAAGAAGTAGCCCAAGCTTTATCCAGGCACGCGACCTCCAAAATTCAATCCGCTCTCGATTTAGAAAACCTTTCCACATTTGGCTTCCGGGGGGAAGCTCTCCCCAGCATTGCGCAAGTGTCTAAGATGACTTTGAGCACCCGCACCAAAAGAGAAAGCGCGGGCAGCGAACTCGACATAGAAGCGGGGCGCATTCTCTCCCAAAAAGAGTGCGGACGAACGGTGGGAACCACAGTAGAAGTAAAAGAACTTTTTTTTAATACGCCCGCCCGATTAAAATTTTTAAAGTCGGACGGAGCGGAACGCCAACATCTTATGCGCGCTTTTGAGGAAGCGGCTTTGGCTCACCCCAATGTGTGGTTTGAAATTAAAAACCAAGAGACTAAAAGGGGGCAGTCCTATCCCGCGCGGCAAAAGAGCGTAGAACGGATTCGGGATTTGTGGGGAGAAACCTTTACCGAACAAAATTTAATTCCTTTAGAATTTCACCATCCCTATCTAAAAATTTCCGGATGGGTCTCTCAACCGCAGTTTCACCAGACGACGAAAGCGAACCAGATTTTCTTAATTAACAAGCGCCCCATTTTTTCCCGATCTTTAACTCACGCGTTGTACGAAGCGTACCGAGATTGTTTGCCCGTGGGGCGCCACCCCGTGGGCCTCATTTATTTAGAAGTAGACCCCGCGCAGGTAGATTTTAACGCGCACCCGGCGAAGCGGGAGGTGCGCTTTAGGAACGAGTCCCAAATTCATGAGGCGCTCATCCAAGAGATCCGCTCTAAACGAGCGCAGCTCTCCAATGCGCCAAGGGTGTTCTCTCAGGAGAGAGTCAAAGAGAGAATGAGTTTCACCTTAGAGCCCAACACTGAACGATTATTGGGCTCGCAGAGGCTTAATGAAGTCGTTCACAAAGAGTCCTCCTCCCTAAATCCACTCTCTCTCCAAACTTCCGCGAAAGTGCTGGCGCAGTTTCAGGCGCTCTACATTTTGGCCGAGCAGGAAGGGAGCCTCCTGATTGTGGACCAACATGCGGCGGCGGAGAGGATTCTCTACGAAAAGTTTAGAGAGGTCCTTGCGGAGAGCCAGGAAGTCCCAACGCAACCGCTTTTAATTCCCTACTATTGGAATGTTACATTGCCGCAGGTGGAGCTGGTTCAAAATCAGTTGGAAACGTTTAAAAAATTGGGGTTTGAAGTAGATCTCTTTGGGGAAAAGACTTTTCGCGTTATGGAAATTCCGGCGCTCATTCCGGAAGGGGAATTGGAAGCGATACTAGCGGAAATTTTATCTTCTTTGGAAAATGGCT
>JAHFCA010000199.1 GCA_023249715.1 Elusimicrobiota bacterium | reverse complement strand
TTTTTGAATTTCGTCAAATATTAAAACAGTTTTTTTATTTCCTTCTCTAATCTTAGCTCTGGCTGCTTCCCATTGTTGCTCAATCCAATTGCCGCTTTTTAGCATGGGTTCATCGCTCGAAGCGAAGACGGCGGGAAGGGTTAAAGATGAGATGATTTGTTTGGCGATGGTTGTTTTCCCTGTTTGGCGGGGGCCTGTTAAGACTTGAATGAATTTTCTTGGTTCGTTCACCCTTTTCAGTAATATCTTAACCTGCGATCTTTTAAACATAAGTAAGGGGGCCCCTGGAGCAGAAAAATTCTAAATTGTATAAAGTAAAAATGATCATTATAGTGAGTAATTTTACTCAGTATATTTCGTTATGTCAAGGGGCAATCCGCGCACTGGATAGGAAGGGTATCCTAAAATGAGAAGGGTATATTAAGCGCCAAAATGATTTATGATAGTTTATAAAGGCGGAGAGCGGGGCCGGGGTGGATTTTGGTTTTGGGTGGGAAGGTTTTTAAGAGAGTCGTTTGGGTGGGGATGTTGTGGTAGAACTTTCCTAAGTGTGGGTGTTGGGTGAGGGCGTTCGTTTCGGAAGAGCTGTTTACAATAATATATTCTATTGCCGCCTTTCGTAAAGCGGCAAAATCCGCGTCGCTTCCTTCCATAGAAATAAGGTCTTGAGTTTTTTGGGCTTCTTCCACCTGTTCCTTTAAAGAGCCGATTTCCGCGGCGGTTCTTTTAATTAAATAAATTTCATAATTTGGTTTTTCTGGTTGGAATGTTTCTAGTTTCAGTTTGAAATACTTTTCCTTATAAGAATTTTGGGAAAGGCTGATCTGGTAAAAACGTTCTAATTGTTCTTGGGACATTTCTATGGGAGGAGAGTTAACATAGGTATCCATTAAAATTTTGCTACCGGAGGGGATATTTGCTTCTATCCAGTTTTTGGCGGTGGTGCGGGTGTCTTCTAAAGTGTAAGAATAAGAACGTTGGACGCTGGCGCCTAGGGCACCGAGAGAGGAAATTAAGAATAAAATAAGAATAAAAACTCTGGATTCTCGAGCTTCAAGCCGGAATGACGATAAAGGAAATGGAGATGACGAAGAAGAAGGCGGAAATAAAGAATTCGCTGTAAATATAGAGGCGCAGATCAATAATAGGGGGAAGATTGGGGCTAAATATCCGCCTGCTGGGTTGTGGTAGGTGGCAACTCCCAGCCAGTAGGTGAGGATGGGGAGGATAAGAAGAAGTTTTTTGTTTAAATGGCTGGATTCTCGGGCTTCCAGCCGGAATGGGGAGCAAAAAATGAGTAGCATACTTACCAAGGAGAAAATCCCTAAGCCATAACTATCCAACCAAAAGTAGAAATTAAAATCGCTTAAACGGATAAGGTTTTTTAGGGCAATCCAAAGTCTAAAAAAATAATTTGTTTCGCTTGCTCCATAAAGACCTAGATAAAAATTGGAAGAGAAGAAATTGAGCAGGGATTTCCATTCCACTAAAAGGTATGGGCTTCCCAATATAAAAAATATGGGAATTAGAATAAGGGAGAGAATAAAATTTTTATTTTTTCTTGAGCCAGAGCTCAAAAAATGGGCCAAAGGCAAAGCGACTCCAATAAACACTAAATAGTATTTGGTGGAGAGAGCTAAACCTAAAGTGGCTCCAGCCCAAAAGTACCATTTCTTTTGCCCGGACTCATAGAGATTGAGGCAAAAAATAAAAAAGAGAAGGCCTAAAAAAATGGCCGCGGAATCTCCCTTGGCCAAATGAGATTTATTGACAAAATCGGGGAGGACTGCCACCATAAAGCTCGCTAAGAGCCCCGCTTTTTTAGAAGCTAATTTTTTCCCTATGTGGTAGGTAAGGATAATAATGCCAATCCCAAAAACAGCTTCTGCTCCTCGAGCGATTAAATAAAAAGGGGTAGGATCTTGAATGTAGTGATGGGAAAATTCAGTAACCGATTTAAAGAAACCAAAAATATTCCCGCCTAAATAGTAAAGCCCAAATAGAAAGAGCATAAAGTAAAGATCGAGGGAAGGGTATTCGAAGAAATGAGGATTTAAATCTCCAGACCCCATGCGGAGAGCGTATTTTATGACTTTGTATTCTTCGGATTGGTATTCATAGGGCAATCCCCAACGAATGCCCCAAAAGCGTAAGGCTGCTCCCAGAAAAATAATACCTAAGAGAATTTTGTGAGATTTAAAAAACTGTAAATTAAACAATGGAATTTAGAGGTGTTATTTCTTTAAGCGCGTCAAAAACGGTTTGGGGGGAGATGGCTGCGCCGGATTTAAGAGATTTGGTGGTGGAGTAAAAATATTTTTCTAAAAGAGGGCTCGTCACTTTTATAGTTCTATTGTAACCAAAAAGTTCATGGGGGCTGGTACAGGTAAAAAGGGCGACCACTTTTTTTTGTAACCCTAAAGCCAGGTGCAGGGCGAGGGAATCGGTGGTAACGACCGTATCCGTTCTATTAACTTTTTGAATAAATTCTGGAAGCGTGGGATATTGGGCAAATTCTATAAATGGAATCTTTTTTTGTTTCAACAGATCCTTAAATTTTGGAAAATGGACCCACCGTTTTTCTGTCCAGCGTTCGCCGGCGCGGGGTTCGAGGCCAAGGAGGCGGGGGGGGCTGGATTCCGGCTTACGACGGTATGGCGGCAATATATATTCTTCTCCTTTGAATTCTTTTCCCACCATACTAAA
>JAHFCA010000005.1 GCA_023249715.1 Elusimicrobiota bacterium | reverse complement strand
GATAAAGTCATTCCTACTGCGGTTTTGGCTTTTGGTTTTTCTCTTCGCAAATTTTTTTTACCATACCCTGCTCGAGTATGGTAAAAAAATTTTGCTTCGAGAAAAATCCAAAATCCAAAACCTCGCTACGGAAGCACTTTATCAGCATAAACTACATAATCTGATAGAGCGTTCCATCTGTTCCACGGTATAGTTCCAGTAGGTGGTTGTTTTTAAATTCCCGCCAATTCCAGCGAATGATTTCCAAAGGGCTTTGTTTGGAAAGAAGTCCCTTTGAATTTGGGTCCTGGCGATAACTCGGATCATAAAAGAAAAGATAGTGAATTCCGCTTTTTTTAAGTTCCTGCAATACCCTTAGGGAATCTGTTTCCTGCAGTAAATTCCACCCGGGATGAACTAGAATAGAGTTCCAGTAAAATTCATCGGGGTTAGAGATGCCCAACGTAAGCACTTTGGATTGAACCGGAAGATTTTGATTGGCAAAAGTAAAAAGATTAAAAAATTTTAATTTTTCTCGGAGATAAATTTCCTGGGTCTGCCGTCCTAGAAAGAGCGGGAACCGTTTGTAAGAAAAGAGGAGGCTAAAGAGCAAGCAAGGAAAAAAGAGAGAACCCAAAATGGGTCCTTTTATGAAGGAACGGTTCGCTATCCTTAGGATATTCCTCATCCCCACTCCCGCCAAAACAGAAAATATTCCATAGCTAATAATATAATAGCGCGTTTCATAAAATCTATGGTTGATGGGGAGAATAAAAAATAAAATTAGATAGTTCAGCAGAGCTAAAGATAATAAGAGTAGGCTCTTTTTTCTTGATTCTGCATCTAAAAAAGCGGGGATTAAAAGCGTAAAAAGGAGAGGTCCTCCCCCATAAATAAAATTTCCAAAAAAAATGTTGCGTATTCCTTTAACAGTGTCCCCTATTTTCATTGCGGTTTTTGCTTGGGCGCTCAGTAAAAGTTCTAAATTCGCATCGGGATGTCCCTGAATGCCTAAAAGAGGAATCGAAATGGGGGCAAAAGGATTCCCGGTAAAGTAAATGTTTCTAAATATCCAAGGGCTCACTCCCAGCAGGATAAAAAATCCCGCTCCGATTAATTTTTTTGTCCCTTCCAAAAATGTCTTTCTATCTCTAACCCATAACTGATAAGGAACAAAAATAAAAAAGGCGAGGGGCAACGAGAGTCCAATCAATTTTGTCCCTAACACAATGCCAGAAATAAAAGCCGCTAAATAAAGATACGCAGTACTTTTGGATTGAACCCAAAAGAGAAGTGAAGCGATGGCTAAGAGTCCATAAAAAAGAGTTCCTAAATCTATATTGGCGGTGCCGGATAAGCTGGTAATCACAGGCATTAAATAAAATATTGCGGCGCTATAGAGGGCGCATTTTTCTCCAAAAAAATATCGGCCAATAGAATACACCATCCCCAACGATAGAATCCCCAATAAAAAGTGAATGAGTTTTGCTAGGAGCGCGCTATCTAAGCCCATCGCCATAAGGTAGAGCATTTGAATTTGGAGGGGATAGTAATGCACCTGTTTGTCTGGCAGGTCGAGAATGCGGTGAGCGTTTAAGTAAATTTTCGGGAGAGCCAGGTCGTACATGGTTTCGCGCGGTTGGGTTGGCGGCGCGTAATTAAAAATAAGGTTACTCAGGATGGCGATGCCGATAAAAATAAAGAGAGCAAATTCAAATTTATTTTCTATGCGGGGGAGAAATTCGCGCCGGGCGCCAATTTCTCTAAGGAGAGAGCGGCTCTCTTTTATGGAGATTAAAAATAAAAGAATAAGCGCCACCATAAACACTAAAGAATAAAGCGCGCCCAAAAAACCGAGCAAAAAAGTAAGAATAGAAAAAACCGCCAACCCCATTCCGCTCGAGAATAAATAGTGAAAGGAACGGTTTGGGAATTCTATTTTAAATAGTTTTAAAAGTCTGCTCCCAATTCCTAAAGATGTGAGAGTGATTAGGGTTAACCAGATACAATCAACGGGAAAAGCGCGGATCATTTTATTTTTTGCAAAAAGGGAAGGGCATGGTCGTGCCAATAGGTGCTGGTAAAAAATTGGCAATAGTAGTCGATAAATAAAATAAGGGATAAAAGTAGGACAATCCAGAAACTTAAATTTCGTCTAATTTCCATGTTCTAAATTTTTGTGTAAGGAAGATATTCTTAAAACATCGAGCGCCATCGCCAAGCCATCCTTAAAAGTTCGCACCCGCGTATCGGCAGAGTAGTCCCACGTGACGGGCATTTCTAAAATTTTGTAGCCCATTTTCTTGGCGATGTAGAGAATTTCCACATCGAAAGCAAATCCTTCTATTTTTTGGAGAGGGAAAATTTTTAGGGCCGCTTCTCTTCTATACATTTTGGCTCCGCATTGGGTATCTATAAAATCCGGAAGTTGGGGAAGAAGAAAATGTCTTAGATTAAAATTAAAAAATTTTCCCAGTCTTTCTCGGTAAAATGGTTCATGCGCTCGAACATTCGCTCCCTTTATGGAACGAGACCCAATGACAATGTCCACATTTTTAATTTCCTTTAAAAATTTTTCTAGTTCTTCTATGGGAGTCGAAAGATCGGCGTCCGTAAAAAATATAAGATCGCCCCGCGCCGACAAAATCCCTTTTTTTACCGCGCTCCCTTTTCCTTCATTCATTTGGTTCTTAAGCAGAACAAGATTAGGATAAGACCGCTTAAACACCTCAACCACGCGATACGTTTCATCTAAGCTTCCATCATCCACAACAATCACTTCATGGGTATAGGTTTGCTGGCTGAGATAGGTTCTAATTTTTTGGAGGGTAGGAATAATTCTCTTTTCCTCATTATAGGCGGGAATAATAATGCTTAAATCCATAGTCAAACAACCCCCAGTGGCCAAGAGTAAAATGTTACAAAAATTTTACAATTTGTTGAAGAAAAGTTTCTAATGGACTATGTATACTTTATTTAATATGGCTCATTTTAAGGGGAGTCTTTTGTTTAGGGTTTATTTGCGAAGCATGGCGCTCGTCGTGGCTGGGGCTCTGCTTTTTTCTGTGGCGGCCCCTCCTTTTACCGAAGCTAGAGGATATGCTTCCTATCACTTAAGGGAAAAGACCAAGGTAGATCAGTCTCTTCTCCGGACGCCGCCCGCAAAAGAAGCAAAGATCTCAACCTCTCTATTCGGTCCGTTTTTACCTTAGAACCCAACCTCTGGCCGGAGTTCCTAAAGCTTATTCAGATTAAAGTGGAAGATTTTGGCCTGCACCGTCTCGAAGAGCTCTGGAAAGAAACCCTCACATTCTCTCCCCAGGCGTAATTTGTATCCATTAGACAATGAATTCGCCGCCCGCATTAATTATAGAAAACTGTCTAAAGACTTGATTTTTTTTCTTTTGTCTGTATAGTATTCAATACAGTTGTTTATTAATTAATACAAATAATTCTAGTGGAGCGTGCCTTGAAAACAGAACTCTTAGACAATATTTTAAGTCAGCGGTCAAAAGTGTGTATTTTACGGTGCCTATTTAAATCGGGACAAGAATTAAGCGGAAGAGAAATCGCTAGAAGAACAGGGCTTAGCCCCAAGATGGCGCACGATACGCTTAAGGTTCTTCTTGCCGAGGGTGTGGTTACTTTTAGGGATGTTCCACCGGTACATCTATATTCCATAAAGGAAGGTAATTGGGTAGTAGAAGAACTTTTAAGAGGGTTGTTTAAAAAAGAATCTGCTGTTTTGGATGACATCTCCAGAGAAATTACCGGCAATGTTCCCAAATCAATTATTTCAATTATTTTATTTGGCAGCGTGGCTAGAGGAGAGGCAAATTTAAAAAGTGATATTGATGTTATGGTTGTCATAGATAAGGAAATATCAAAAACAAAAATAGATGCTCTTTTCGATAAAAAAAATAATGCGATAGAAATGAAATTTAATAGAAGATTATCTCCAATATTTTACACGGTAGGGGAATTTAAAGAAAAATATATAAAAAAACTCCCCTTAATTAGAGAAATATTAAAAACAGGATGGGTTATTTATGGAAAATTACTTACGGAGGTTTTAAATGTCTCCAAAACCAGTTCGGGTTAAACCCAAAATTTGCATTAGGACGCGGAATTCGACGAACAATGCGGGACTTTTTCTTCCTCAAAAAATTCGACCGTAGTCACTACTACGCTCTCACTTTTTTCGTCGAAAAAGTCTCCGCCTTGTTCGTCTCGGTTCTCGCGCCTAATTCAAAATTCGGGTTAAAGCAATTGAAAAAGCGCGTGCAAGTATATATCTGCAAAAGGCGGGAGAATTTTTCACCGCTATGAAAACAGCCAAGGAAAATGGCGATTGGAATGCTTGTGGTTTAACCGGAGTGCATTGTGCTATTTCTGCGTCCGATGCTTTATTGGTTAATAAGGCTGGTATTCGTTCTAGAGGGGAATCTCACTACGATGTTATTTCATTGTTGGGAGAAAAGATTAAATCTCCAGAATTAAAGGACCAGACACGTCGTTTGGCACATATCTTAAATAAGAAAAATCTTGTGGAATATGAAGACCGGCAATTTAGCGCTTCGGAAGCAGATGCTTTGGAAAAAGATGTCGAAAGGTACTTTTCCTGGGTTAAAAAACAAATAGCGTCTTAGCCCCTAGAACCACCTTCTCTCCCCAGGCGTAATTTATGGCGCTGTTCCTATTGCTGCAATGCTGATTCTACTGCTCTTAGAGGCTTTATTTTATTTGATAACTAACGAGACAGGGTTTTTCCGGAAGACCGGGAGGTGGGTAGGTGTCGAGGCCGGTATCGTAGTTAATGGAAGCTCCCAGACTAACGGTGCCCGAGATCGCCTTGTTTCTCGTGCCAAAGAATTTCAATCCGCTACTTGTAGAACCACCACTTAATGTAAAAACTTGAGAGGTCGTGCCCCCGGTGTCAACCCAAAAAACCCCGCTCATATAACGGTATTGTCCGGAAGCAGCTCGCGTCCATGTTTGTCCATGCGTAGAGATAACCGCTAGAGCATCATTTACGTTGGCATTGCTAGTGGAGCCAACAGTGGCATAACTTAAATTGTTGTCCACCGTTACATTTCCTCCGGATGAGCCGCTGGTGCGGAGGGAAGCGATGGTTACTCTTCCTCTTACTGTTCCAGAAGTAGTCAGAACGCAATTTTGCCCGTAAATAATAAATCCGGTAGAAGGGATTGTGTAGGTTGTGGTTCCTATTCTCACACTCCCGGTTGATGCAGTTGTTTCATAACTAAAGCGAACCGTTGTGTTAGCCGTAACTTTTACATTCGAATACGTATCAAAATAGGTAGTATCAATAGTAGGCCAGGTTAAATCCGGAATGTAAGTATTGTCATTACCGGTTACCGTAATATTTCCGCTACGACTTCCACTGCGATAAAGATCTCCGTTAATGACAATATCTCCGCCCCCGCTCGTGGCGATATTCCCATTGACAAACACAGGGCCGCCGTTCACAATGCAATTATCTCCAGAGATTGTCCATCCGTTATTCGCCCAAAGTTTTCCCTGATAGGTGGCGTTGTTGGCGCTGGTGGTGAAGGCATCCTGCCACATCGTTCCATAGGTTGTTAAGTCAGAAATAAACTTAATCACTCCTTGAATTTCTTTCCTCGCTTGGGGATTATTGATATCCGTTCCGTAACTTCCTACCGCCTCAAAAGACACAAAATGCTGTAGGGTATTTGCGGAGGTGGTAATAACAGAATAGCCTTTGTTGTAGAAAGTGGGGTCTCTTTCTAAGGCGGCGGTACTATAGTGATCGCCCTGATACTCTTGGGAAAACTGTCTTAAAATGTCGGTAATGACCGTATTGGCGAGGCTCGTAGAGGCTTTAATTTTTCTAAATTGTGTGGCCTGTCGCAAACCTTCTGTTGTTGTTTGTAAAAGCCAAGTTCCTATGGAGACGAGGATGAGCATAAGAAACAAGGTGATGGGAAGTCCGAGACCATGCTGGGATTGGGAAGAGAGTAATTTCATATATATTAGGGACGCCTTTTGAGATAGACACAGGGAGGCATAATTTCAATGGATAGGTGGCTATCTGCTTGAGTGTCGGGATCGTCATCGTCTTGGTCCAGATAGACTCCCATAGACACAATTTTGTTTGTTTCGGTAGAGGTGTCAATGACGTTGTTCCCGTTTCCACCGTTGGCGGTCGCATCGATCTCAGAAGTAGTAATAATTCCATCATTGTTTGTGTCGGTGGTTCCGCAGGTAGCGCAGAGCAGAGTATCTCTGCTGCCATAAAATGTGAATGTAGGAGTAGATACTACATGAGTGAGAAGCGTTTCTTCATGGTTCCCCCAGACTTCTCCATTTCTGGAGTAGTCTCTGTAGAGAGTTTTTAAAGCCGTGGATAGCCGAATTCTCCATTTCATATCTACTTGGCTATCTCCATTCTCATCATCGTCTTTGAGATCGTACCCTATTTCCCACTGAGCGGTAGGAGGTTTAATGAGGGTCGCATCATTATCATCGTCGGGATCCCGGAGATTTAATATTCCATCTCCATCGTCATCCGCGTAAGCGGAAAAGTTAGGATCTGTATTTCTGTCGGCACGGAAAATAACTTCTGTGCTCCGCGCTAGTTCAAAATAGTTCGCATTCATTATTGTGGTCTCTACTTTGTCCATGGCAATTCTTAAATTTGCGTCCGTCTTATATCTTTGGTCGGCATCTGTTGCAATCTTAGAAGATTGCAATGTAAGTTGTCCCAGAACTAAAGCCAAGATACAGAGTATTGTGATAGAGATCACCATTTCGACAAAGGTGAATCCACGCATGGAATGATCTTTTTTTGTCATCATGGAATATTAAAGGACCATGTTTCTTCAGTTGTTATCTTATTCGTGGGGCTGGTTGCCCAGTGGTCTCCTATGACAGTAGCCGTGTGTGATCCGGAGGATAGGGCAGATCCGGGCGTGTAACTTACTTGATATCCTTCTTGAGGAGAAAGAGGAGAACAAGCGCTAAATGTATTTCCTGTCACAGAACTGACAACGACAGTCCCGTCTATTTTTAAAACAATCGTTTCAATATTAATTCCACTTTGGTTATCTTTTATTTCACAGGAAACAGCAGGAGGGTTGCTTGCGGCGATTCCACTGGGCACTTTATTGCTTACGGATGGAGCGGAGTTATCCGTAAAATCTCCAATATCAATGGTGAAAGTCCATGTGCTACGCGCGCTGTATTTAGCATTGTCGCCGCCCTCCAAAACGATTGTGTAACTTCCCGTGGAAAGCTGGGGAGGTGTTCCCGTGGTACTATCAATCCATGTGGCATAGGTTGTAATGGGGTCGTATTCAAAAGAGACCGCGGTAGTGGAATGAAAAAGTTTCATGACAGAGGTGTTTACGCCAGCAGTTGTCCTGCCGGCGGTAACTGGGTTATCAACGAATGTCGCTCGAACGGTGGGTCTTAAATTAGGGGTGGCGCCGGTGGGGGTTTGGCTGCTGATACTGGGGGGATTAATATCTCTAACAATTGTTACATTCGACCATGGGGAATAATAAACATTTTTATAAGCTTGTCCCCAAATGGTTTGTTGTCCTTCTGTAAGAGCGCTTGTTAAATTAGGAACAGAGCAATCAAAATTCCCTAAGTAATCGGCGGTGCAGGTATCCAAAGTTGTATTGGTTGTCGCATTCAATTTCCAACTGAATGTGGCATTTGCCACGGTTTCTCCCACAATGCGTAAAGAAGAAATGGAATCTCCTCGGAAAGATTTCACTGTATCGGGGTAAGGTGTGCTCAAGACAAGACTAAATGAGTTTTGTTGCGCTGAGGTCGTGAGGGCGTAAACCGCGCTATTTTCTGTGGGGGTGCTAATGACGAGCGGTAAGGTAGCTCCAGCTGCTTTCCCTTCCGCGCCGGTGAATTTTTCCCAGGATAGGAGTTGTGTCTCTTGAAAAACAAGTCGTTCCGCTTTATACAGTTTTAGTGTCGCTTCCTTTAGACGAGTGTGAGGTTCTTCCGTAATTTCCGGAGAACTATAGGTATCACGGTAATCTGTATCTCCGTTCTGATCAAGATAGCGGACAGCGGAATCATAATCGTCGATTAGATCACTGTTGGAATCTGTAAAATAACGGAGATCTGTGGTTTTAGAGTCGCCATCTAAATCTCCCAAATCTCGGATGACAAAGCGGATATCCAAAGTAAAACGGCTAAATTTGTGGGAAACCAAAGAAGAACGAAAATCGTTAAAAACAGAGATGTAAGGATAGGTTGAAACCTGCGCCGACACGGGGCCAAAAGAGCCACTCAATCCGTAACTGGAAGAAGAAGAATCTAAAGCAAAAACATAAGGGTAGGGAATGGCATTCAGTTTAACGAAAAATTTCTGGCTTAAATTGGCTGCAATGGTTTGCTCTCTTCCCCTAACCGAGGAAACCGCGACAAAACTAAAAACAGAAGAGAGCGCTACGCCCAGGATTCCAATTATGAGCATAGAAACCATTACTTCTATTAGGCTGAAACCTTTATTTGCCATGGAGAAATCTTTAACTTTAAGTTTACCCCCAATTTGATCAGATATCAAGATACAGTTTTATTTTTAATGGGCAAAAATCTACAATGCATTTCATCAGGGAGGCGATAGAAAATGAAAATCAAAAAAATTGGTGTCTTAACAGGCGGCGGGGATTGCCCGGGCTTAAATGCTGTAATCCGCGCCGTCGTAAAATCTGCTATTAAAAAATATGGATGGGAGGTTATGGGGTTTATCGATGGGTATCGGGGCTTAGTAGAAAACTGGACCATTCCGCTTACAGACCAAACTGTCTCCGGAATCTTAGTTCGGGGCGGAACTATTTTGGGCACGAACAATCGCGCCAACCCTTTTGCCTATACATACGATGAAAATGGAAAAACAATTCCTCCCGTCGATAAATCCAAAGTTGCCGTGCTCAATTTAAAAAGAAATGAAATGGATGCCTTTATTGCCATTGGCGGTGATGGCACTTTGTCTATGACTCAAAAATTTTGGGAAATGGGGATTCCTGTGGTAGGAGTTCCTAAGACCATTGATAATGATCTCTCCGGAACAGATGTTACCTTTGGTTTCGATTCCGCTTTGTGCGTGGCTACGGAAGCGGTCGATCGCTTACACACAACCGCAGAATCCCATCACCGCGTTATGGTTTTAGAAACCATGGGGCGTTACGCTGGGTGGATAGCTCTAAGAGCGGGCATTGCGGGAGGAGGCGATGTCATTTTAATTCCAGAAATACCTTATACCATGGAAAAGGTAGTTGAAGCAGTAAAAAATCGAGATTCCCGGGGAAAAAATTTCACCATTGTGGTGGTTGCGGAAGGAGCCAAAGAAGTGGGCCGAGATGCGGTGGTGCAGAGAATTGTAAAAGGATCCCACGATTCTGTCCGTTTGGGAGGAGTCAGTTATAAAGTGGCTGAGATCATAGAAAAAGAGACCGAGATCGAAACGCGCGTTACTATTTTAGGCCACTTGCAACGAGGGGGGATTCCCACTCCATTCGACCGTTGGTTGGCGACTCGTTACGGCGCTGCGGCAACCGAACTCCTAAGCGAAGGAAAATTTGGAAAGATGGTTTCTTTAAGAGGAACGGAAATTGGGAATATTTCTCTAAAAGAAGCGGTAGGTTCTTTACGTTTGGTAGATCCTAAAGGGGAAGAAGTTAAAACCGCAATCGCTACTGGTGTTTCTTTTGGAAATGAGTGACAGGCACCCCCTAATCTTAAAAATTTTTATTCCCATCTTTTTTTTATTTAGTTCTATTATTTTTGGGCAAGAGCGTTCCGCCACAGAACTGATGGACCAAGCGAATAAACTGCTTCGCGGCCAATCCAGCCATTCGGAAATTACTATGACCATAAGCACTCCTAAATGGGAGAGAAAATTGGAGATTGAAGGTTGGAATGAGGGGAGAGAAAAATCGCTCATGCGCATTCATTCTCCAGCCAAAGAGAGAGGGAATGGCACCTTAAAAATTTCTAAAGAGTTGTGGAACTGGCTCCCTAAAGTAGAACGGGTGATTAAGATTCCCCCTTCCATGATGAACTCCTCCTGGATGGGCTCCGATTTTACCTATAACGATGTGGTCAAGGCCGATTCCATCGTTAAAGACTATACCCATAAAATTTTAGAGAAGAAATCTCTAAGCGAGGGGACTCTCTATCTCATAGAAGCACTTCCAAAAGAAGCGGCAGCGGTGGTGTGGGGCAAAGTTCTAATGGAAATTTTAGTGGAGGGGGACGAAATTTTTCCCGTTAAAGAAGAGGATTATTCCGAGCGGGGAGAAAAGATGCGCACGCTCCAATTTTTGGAAATTCAAACAATGGGGGGCAGAAGAATTCCCACCCGCATGGAATGCGTTCCGCATAAAAAAGCGGGACATAAAACAACGATTACATATAAAAAATTTGCGGTAGACATTCAATTCCCTCCCCATTTTTTTAGTTTAAAAACTTTGCAGCAGCCACTTCAATGAATAAAATAAATATTTTAGTTAAACTAGCGTGGAGAAATATTTGGCGCAATAAAAGGCGCACCGCCATTACCTTGGCCTCGATCGCTTTCGGGCTTTGCGCTTTGCTCTTTCAGCAGAGCATCATCAAGAGTTTACAAAACCAGATCATAGAAAAATCTACGCGCACTTATACTGGCCACCTGCAAGTATTTTCCAAAGAGACAACCGATCTCAAAGTTCCCGAAGCCCGCATAGAAAATCCCTCTCCAATTTATGCTGCAGTCCAAACACTTCCCGATGTGGATTTATGGGGACCCAAACTTATTTTTACGGGATTGATCTCTTCCCCGTTTACCTCTAAAGGGGTTTTGGTGGTTGGGATCGATCCCTTAAAGGAAAAGGAACTCACCACCATTCATTCCTATATAGTAGAAGGAGGTTATATAGAACCTGCGGAGGAACGTTCGATACTAATCGGCGTTAAGCTGGCTAAAGAGATGGATGTTAAGTTGGGAGAAAAAATTGTGGTTATGGTGCAAGGCTCGGATGGCAGTCTGTCGGCAGAGCTCTTTCGCCTGAAAGGGCTGTTTCAGACGGGGAGCCCAGTCTATGACGGGCAAATTGTCTATGTTCCACTTTCTAGCGCCCAGAGACTTTTGGTTTGCGGAGAAGAGATATCTGTCATTTCTATGCACCTAAAAAATGTAGAGGCAATTGAAAGCGCGCAAGAAAAATTAGCTAAGCTTCTGGAGCGGGAACCGGTTCAGGTAGTTACGTGGAGAGAATCCTCCCATGAAATTGTCAGCATTCAAAAATTTCAGGACGCCATTTTACTGATTGTGCTCGTGATTATTTTTGGGATTGTGGCTCTGGGAATTTTTAACACGCTTTTAATGTCTTTTTTCGAAAGAATCCGAGAGTTCGGACTCATGTTAGCTTTGGGGTCTAAACCGATTCATGTGGCAACACTTATTTTATTAGAAGCGGTCTTTTTGGGAATTCTGGGAATGGTTTTGGGAAATATATTAGGTTCTCTTCTTATTCTTTATTTTGGCAAAAATGGAATTCCTCTTCCCATTGGGGATGTCGTGGGCTATTGGATGCCGTTTGATAAAGTGATCTACCTAAAATTTGCCTGGAAGGAACTGATATTTTCTTCTCTAGCGGCGGTTTTAACGAGCATTCTTTCCGCCATTTTTCCCGCTATGCGGGCAGCCCGGCTACAAGTGGCCCAAGCCTTGAGGCACTATTGATATGGAACAATTTAAATTCGGAAAATGTAAAATTTCCCTCTCTAACGTGCGTAAAGTGTATGAATCGAAGGGGGAAAATGTGGAAGCGCTCCGCGGGTTAAGCCTGGAAATTAATCCCGGAGAATTTTTGGCCATCGCCGGCCCGTCAGGTTCGGGCAAGTCCACCCTTTTAAATTTATTGGGAGGATTAGACAAACCAACCTCCGGAAAAATATTTTTTGGAGAGAAAGATTTGGGCTCTTTAACCAACGCGCAATTGTGCGTGCTTAGGCTTTTTACCATCGGATTTATTTTCCAGTCCTATAATTTGTTGCCAATTCTTACCGCCGTAGAAAACGTGGAGTATGTAATGTTGTTACAAGAAATGGACCCCGTTATGAGGCGCCAAAAAGCGCTGGAAATGTTGGGAGAGGTGGGCTTATCTTCTATGGCGCACCGGCGGCCGCTCGAACTTTCCGGTGGCCAACAGCAAAGAGTGGCAGTAGCCCGGGCCATTGTTTCGCATCCATTGGTGGTACTCGCCGATGAACCGACCGCCAATTTGGATTCTCATACCGCTACCGCGCTACTGGACCTCATGGCGCACCTCAACGCAACAAAAAATATCACCTTTGTTTTTTCCAGCCACGATCCCCTAGTCCTTTCCCGCGCCAAAAGAATTATCCGCTTACATGATGGCCAGATTGAGTGACGGAAGAAGGATAAGCGGTTTCATCTCCTTTTTGCCCTACTCTATATTTCTATCTTGTTTTTTATTTCAGTGTACTTTTGTTGAGGCGCAGGTTGCTTGCTCCGGATATTTGAAATCGTTGGATTTGGTTTCTGGGGGGAAGGCGCTGTCGGGGAATAGAGCCAGGTTGGAGGCGGAGTGGCAGGATAGGGAGCATTGGTTCGATCTACGCCTAATGAACGATCATGAATTTCTTTTTGGACCTCTTTTAAGTTCTCAGAGAAGTTCTACAAGCGCCCTGATTCCCGAAGATGAATTATTAGGTTTAACGTGGGCGCTGAATGAAAAAGAAAATTCTATTTGGCGCCATTCTCTCCATAGGGTTTATTTTACGGCCAGTTGGGGAGGTTTAGAAGGGACTGTTGGACGGCAAAGAGTGGCTTGGGGGGATGGACGGATTTGGAATCCTTTAGATGTCATTAATCCCTATAATCCTCTCAGTATAGAAAAAGAAGAAAGATTGGGCTCCGATGCCATTTTAATAAAAAATTATTTTAACGAACTTTCATTTATAGAAGCGGTCTATGTTCCGAAGCGGAAATTTCGGGGAGAGAATTCTATTTTTTTGGGCCGCTGTAGAGCCAATTTTCACGCAATCGATTGGGGAATAGCCGGAGGAAAAAAAGCAGAAGAACTTTTAATTGGAGGTGATTCGGCCGCTCAAATTTTAGAAGGGAGTTTACGCGCGGAAGCCGCTTATATCTGGGGATCCTCTCTCCGTAAAGATTTTATTCGGGCGGTCCTTTCTTATGATTATAGTTTTACAAATACGCTCTATTTACTGGGCGAGTTCTATTACAACGGAATTGGGGAGAATAAAAAAGAGAGCTATTCAAAAGTTATTTTAAAAAGAGGAGAGCAAAACTTTTTAGGACAAACTTATTTTGGATTTGGTTCTCGCTACGACGTAACGCCTCTCTGGATCGGAAGTTGTTATGGGATTCTAAACACAAACGATAGCAGTCTCTTTTTAAACCCAAAAATCGAGTGGAAGGCCTTAACCGATTTGGAACTCTCTCTTTCCTACCACGCCTTCCTTGGCTCTAACACGAGTGAATTCGGCCCCCTCCAAGAAGTCGCCTTCTTCCAAGTTCAATGGTTCTTTTAACCCCAAACCATAATCCCAAAATACCATTTAGGGATTTTCCCACTTGACAAATTTCCCATTTAGGCCTATACTCCAATCGGAGGTGAGTTATGAACTCTTTAGCCCATGTGAATTTTGAAGAAATTGCGGAAGTGAAGGCCGATTCTAAAAATCGCATCTCATTGGGACGTAAAGTTCGTTCCCTAGCAAAGCATTACCGCGTTTATCACGATAGTTCCACAGGAAAAATTCTCTTGGAGCCATTGGTAATGCTTCCCATTTCTGAGCCGTGGCTGGATAAAAATCCGAAGTCAAAAGCTGCGGTTGAACGTGGTTTGGCGCAGGCAAAAGCGGGACGGCTGGTTAAGGCGAAGGAAGATTTCGCTAAATATATTGACGCCGCCTAAATGACGTTTAGCATTCTATTTGCTGCGGATGCGGATACCCAATATCAGCAGTTCCCTCCGGCAAAACTAAAGAAAGTACGGCGGGCTCTAGGATATTTGCAGACAAATCCACGACACCCTTCTTTAAATACTCATATCTATAGCGCATACCAAAACCCCTTCCATTCGCAAAGCCCTATTTTTGAGGCTTATGCTGAAAATAACACGCCCGGCGCCATCCGTATTTTTTGGTGTTATGGGCCTACCCGCGGGGATATTACCATTATCGCCATTACTCCTCATCCCTAAAAATCATATTTTCTGTTCTCCTTTATGGGGAAAATAATGTATCTTGAGGAATGGCTGCAAGTGTAACATTTGCACATTTTAATGATTCAAAGTAGCTCATACAGGTTCTTTCAAATTCCTCTCTCCTTACTTTTAAATCTCTATGATCTCCACTGATTAAATCTAAAGAATAGACTAGAAAAATCTTACCTTTTTTATCTTTTAATTGTTCAACTGCCTTCTTAATAAGGTCTTGCGCCTTCTTATAAAGAGAAGTATTTTTATTTTCCGAATCGGTAATCGTGATCATATCCCCACTCTTACTTAAGTAATCTAATATATTTTTATTAAGATTAGATGGATTTAGCCTCTTAACTTCTATATATTCATTCGATTTTTTTAGATAAATATCCGGGCCTCCCTTACTTTCTTCTTGGAACACGGGGTTTTCTTTATTATGTTTGATTGCGATCATTACTTCTGTTAGTTTATCAAAGAGCTGATCCCTATCTTTTAGGTGTTGGAATTTTGTTCTTAAAATATCGCTTTGTTCATTTGTTTGAACCTGTAAGAACAAGTCAATTTCATCAATCCAGGGTGGGGGCAGGGATTTGTCGGATATTCTTTTAATTATTGTATTTAGAAACTCATGTCCCCCAGGGGAACGGGATAAGAGCGAATATAAGTGTTTATGCCTAGTTAGGCGATTTAAGAACTCCAGCGCGTTTTTTTGGAATAAGTCTTGCGGTAACTCCATATTTAAAGATCCTTTAAAATTCAATATTTCCGATAATTCATATAAAAATTCATTAATTTTAGATTTAATTAAAAAATTGTAATTCTTAGAATTGTTTAGGAGTAGCAATTGATACCATAACTTAGCTACCGCATTAAAAATTTTAGTCCAGTTTAGCCATGAGAAGTGAAAGGAATTTGGAGAAATATTATTTTCATCAATTTCATTGGATGTTATAAAGCTCCACCACTGTTTTTGTGAGATAAAGTATTCTATCCTTTTTCCTTTTTTGCGAATATGGACAATTTTAGAAGTAGATAAATCTACTAATACTTGTTGGATGCTTAGCCAAAAAAGGTTCACCTCATCCGCAATAGCTTTGGGTGTTCCAGAATCATGAGTTAAAAGATATAAGATACATTCTGATTTTGCGCCCACGCCAAACATCATTCGTAATGGGAATCGGATATTAGTATGAAAATTAATTGGAACTCGCAGAGATTCTTTCTGAATTTTAAATTTAGATCGATTAATAAAAAATTTTCTAAAGTCAGGATCCATATTATTTTCTTGCTCCAGGGGATGGGGCTGAATGTCTTTGGTTAGGAAGAGCGCTTCCATAGATTGGGATTTTGGGTTTTTGTTAATTTTTTGCTGGCAGAATTTAAGGAGGCTCCGCCATTTCCTTTCGTTCCCATGAGTTGAAACGTATTGTAACGCGCCGCCCATGACTTTGAGAAATTTTTCTGGGCGATCTTTAATTATATTTTTAAGGCGAGCAGTATCTATCCAATTTCCATTTCTAATGAGCCATGCCAATATTTCATCAAAGAGGCGTGGTTCATGACGCGCCATCTCAATTGAAAAAACTAACAAAGCTTCTGGGTCAATGATTCGATCCTCCTGTTCAGATATCGCTCCCGCTATTCCCAGAAGTGACCATTCTTTCCAAAGGAATGAGAGGATAAGTTCTAAATAGGAGTCTCTAAATTCTTTTAGCAACATCTAAATTTATCCAATTGTATGGGAGATTAAAATCTTTAGCTACTTTGCTGGCTGCTTCTAAAAGATGAGATGGCAGTGTTTTTTTATTTTCTAAGGTGGATCGATTATAAACTATAGCTAAGATGTCTACATCTTGAGTCGTTCGCAATACATACCCCAGCGCTTGTAATGCGGCTCCACCGCAGACAAGCAAATCAATGGGGCCTTTCTTTAAGTCATCCAACCATTCTCCTAAGGCTCCAAGAATTTTATCTACTTCTTTTTTGTTTGAAAACATCCCTTTTCTCCCCTTTGTTTTTGGATAAATTATAACTCATTTTAGTGTTAATTTCAATGTATATTATAGTTTAACTATTACTATATATATAGTTAAACTATTAAATTAGAGCATAAAAATAGACCGCAAGGTTTTTGCGGGTCGGTTGTTTATAGTATTTAGGAGGTAGGACTATGAGTGAACAAGATCCGTTAAAAAGAATATTTCAATTTTTGCCGGAGGTGGAGCCGCCCGCCACTTTGAAATATAGAGTAATGAATAGGGGGATGTCCCGCGAATTTTGGTTTTTAAAGCCGGCGGTAGCGATCGCTTCCATGCTGTTTTTAGCGTTTTTGGGGGCTAAGATGACAACTCGTTTTGTTCCCGAGCGAATAGCGCGTAAAGAGAGTTCCGCTGTTTTAAAGTGGGCTAAACAGGAGGAAAGTTCTTTCCCAAAAATTTCTAAAGATAACCCCAATGTCAGTTCTTGGAATAAAGGAGGTTTTCTCTCATGAGTTGGAAAAGTCTGGTTAAGATCCTGTTTATTTCTTTGATTGTTTCTCTTCTTTCTTCTTTTAGCACGTGGTATCTGTTGACCCAGAGAGGAGAAAAACAAAATTCCTGGAGAGAGATTTTAAAGTTAACGCCCCAGCAAGCGGTGGAATTTTCCAAATTAGAATCGGAGTTGAACGGTGTTTTAAAAGAGATTAGTCTGGAAGACGCGCAAAATAAAATTTTTCTCTGCGCTCATATGGCTACGGAAACGATTGGCGCGGAGGATAGGAAGGAGGCCACTCATAAAGTTGTGGCGAGTTACGAACAAAAGCAGGAAAAAGTGTCTTCCATTTTGGCAAAAATTTCCAGTGTATTGACTCCGGAACAAAAGAAAAAGTTTACGGCCCGTTTAATGCGTGAAATTTGTGTTTCTTGTCGGGAATCGATGGGGAACGGAGAATGCATTTGCGGGATGTGTGAACACAAAACATAAATCATAATGAAAAAGTCATTGCCATTTTTATTGCTTTTCTTTTTGGCCTCATCGTTATATTCAGAAACATTTTCATTAGACAAAGCGGTGGATCTTGCCAAACAGAATAATCCGGAGATCACTATGGCCAGAAAAAAATGGGAGGCGATCCAAGCAAAAGTAAAATCCGAGAAAACTCTGGGAAATCCCACTTTGGGTTACGAAAAAATGTATTCGGGAGATGAAGTTAATTACACGGTTTCTCAAGAGTTTCCGTTCCCGGGGAAACTCTATGCTAAAGGGCGAATCGCCACCTATGAATCTCTCATGGCGGAACAGGCTTACCGGGCCAAAGAAAAAGAGATCCGTGCCGAGGTCAAAAAAACATACGCTCTGTTTCTGTTGGCGCACCAGTCCTCGGAACTATTTAAGGAAACGGTAGATCTTATGGAACAATTTGCCCGGATTGCCGAATCGAAATATGCGGCGGGGAAAGGGCTGCAAAGCGATGCTTTAAAAGCGCAAACGGAACTCTCCAAAATGATTCAGATGAAAATTATGGCCGAGGCGGAAAAAGAAACCGCGCAGGCGATGTTGAATGTTCTTCTCAATTTACCGGTGGAAAACAGGTTAGAGATTCGAGATGTTTCTTCTAAAAAAAATATAAATCTTAAATTAGAAGAGGGTTTAAATTTAGCCGCTCAAAACAGACCGGAACTTTTAGAAGCGCAGCACCATGCGCGCCATTTTGGAACAATGCTTTGGAGTAGCCGTTTAGAATATTTGCCGGACTTTATGGTGTCGTACCGGTATAGAACCGCCAGGAGCCCCAGTATGGATAAAACGTATGACATTATGGTAGGGGCGAGCGTTCCTCTTTGGTTTTGGAAACAAAAGTCAATGGTTACCGCCGCTAAGTTGGAAAACGAAATGGCAAATTATGAATATAAATCTATGCAGAATAGGACTCAATTTGAAGTGAAAAATAGTTTTGTAAAAATTCAGGCGTCGCAAAATCTTTTAGGACTGTATGAATCCGCCATTTTGCCCCAAGCGAAAAGCGCGTTAAAAGTTTCTCAGGCGAGTTATGTGGGAGATAAAGTTAGTTTTTTAGAACTTTTAGATGCGCAAAGATCTTATTTAGAAGCTCAATTAGAAAATTTTAAGCTCGTAGCGGATTATCAAGGGCAGATTGCGGATTTAGAAAGAATTTTAGGCATAGAGATTGCGGAGGTTCAGCCATGATGCCAGCGACAAAAAAGAAAATTTATATTGGAGTGGGAATTTTTCTTATCTTGGGGATCCTCGGCGCGGGACTTTTTCGCGCGCAATTCAACCAAAAACATAAGGATCACAAAGAATCTGTGGCAGAAAAGAAACAGACCTACTTTTGCCCCATGCACCCTAATTATACCTCGGATAAACCGGGGGATTGTCCCATTTGCGGCATGAAACTTGTCCCCATGGAAGAAGAAAAATTAACGGAACAGATGCATTCGGAGCATGAGGAACATAAAAAAGAAGAGACGGAGGCTAGAACTGTTCCGGGCCAAGCGACCATTTCCATTTCTTTAGAAAGAGAACAGCTCATTGGAGTAAAGACGGAAGTAGTTTCCTACCGTGATCTCAAGCGGATGGTGCGGGCTTCGGCCGAGGTGGCGTATGATCCCGACCTTTACAGCGCCATTACGGAATATCAGGCGGCTTTGGAAGTAAAAAATAAATCAAAAGAGAGTGAGTGGCCTCAGGTGGAAGAAAGATCTAACTCTTTGGTGCGAGCGGCGGAGTTACGATTGAGGCAACTCGGTCTCTCTTTCGAGCAAATAAAAAATATCCATCCAGAAGATGCTTCGCCCACCGATTTAATTTTAAGTGAAAAAGGAAAATCGGTTTGGGTCTACATTCAGGTTTATGAATTTGAATCGGGATTAGTTCAGTCGGGGCAGACGGTAAAATTTACTTCCGCCGCTTTAAAAGGAAAAGAATTTTTAGGAACGGTCATTGCCGTCGATCCGATTATTGCGCAAGAGAGTCGTTCTCTTAAAGTGAGAGCCCGAGTGGAAAACCGGGAAGGATGGTTAAAACCTCATATGTATCTGGATGCCCAAATAAGTGTGGATCTGGGTAAAAAATTAGCCATTCGGGAAGAATCGGTTTTAAACACGGGAGAACGACAAATTGCTTTTGTTCAAAAAGAGAAGGGAAAGTATGAACCGAGGGAACTCACTTTAGGGGAAGAGGGAGAGGGATATGTTGAAGTTTTAAAAGGGGTTCGAGAGGGGGAAAGGGCGGTGAGTTCCGCTAATTTCCTGATCGATTCCGAATCAAAACTAAAATCCGCCCTCTCCAGCCCGGCGCACCAACATTAGAAAATGCTAGACTGCTTCCTATTTTTATTTTTAACTCGCATTCGCGAAAATATTTTTCTTAGGCCTTCGAACTCGCCTTGGCGTAAACGCCAAGGCTCAGACAGGCGAAGGCAAAGGAACTATATAGAAAAAATTTTCGCTCATAGTCACACTCGGATAAAAATAAAAATAGGAAGCAGTCTAGCATTCCCACTAATTAATTTATGATAGAAAAAATTATAGAGTGGTCGGCCAAGAATAAATATCTCGTCCTCATCATTACGCTTTGCGCGTTGGGGGGAGCTCTCTATTCCATGAAGCGCGTCCCGCTGGACGCGATTCCCGATTTATCGGATACGCAAGTGATCGTCTATTCACGGTGGGATAGAAGTCCGGATATTATAGAAGACCAGGTTACGTACCCTATTGTTACCAGTCTTTTAGGAGCGCCGAAAGTAAAAGCGATTCGGGGATTTTCCGATTTCGGTTTTTCTTACGTCTATATTCTGTTTCAGGATGGCACGGATATCTATTGGGCCCGGTCGCGCACCCTGGAATATCTCTCCAAAATTCTTCCCAAACTTCCCCAAGGGGTCCAAACAGAATTGGGGCCCGACGCTACCGGAGTGGGGTGGGTCTATCAGTACGCTCTCGTCGATGAAACTGGGGAGAACAGTTTGGCCGATTTACGCTCCTTCCAGGACTGGACTCTCCGCTATTGGTTGCAGAGTGTTCCCGGCGTGGCGGAGGTAGCTTCCATCGGGGGTTTTCAAAAGCAGTATCAAGTGAACCTGAACCCCAACGCTTTAATCGCATACAAAATTCCATTGATGCGAGTAATGGACGCCATTCGGGATGGAAACAATGACGTGGGAGGGCGGCTGGTGGAATTTTCCGGGGCGGAATATATGGTGCGCGGGCGGGGATATATAAAGTCGGTGAGCGATATAGAAAATATTGTGGTGAAGGCGGATATGAAGGGGACTCCTGTTTTAGTTAAACATTTAGGCGCGGTAAGCCTAGGACCGGAGATGCGCCGAGGGTTGGCGGATTTGGATGGGAAGGGGGACGCAGTAGGCGGCATTGTGGTGATGCGTCACGGAGAAAATGCCCTGAATGTGATTGACCGGGTAAAGAAAAAGATCGAAGAGATTAAACCCTCTTTGCCCAAGGGCGTGGAACTGGTTCCCACCTACGACAGATCGGAGCTCATTAAAAAAGCGATCGATACTTTAAAGCATACTTTAGGGGAAGAATTAGTCATTGTTAGTTTAGTAATTCTTCTTTTCCTCTGGCACATCCCCTCCGCCATTATTCCGATTGTCACTATTCCCGTCGCCGTAATTCTTTCTTTTATTCCCATGTACTTTTTGGGAGTGACTTCCAATATTATGTCGCTGGCGGGAATAGCCATTTCTGTCGGAGTGCTGGTGGATGGCGCTATTGTGGAAGTGGAAAACGCTTACAAAAAATTACAGTTGTGGGAAGAAGGGGGGCGCGTTGGGGATTACCATGAGGTGCGTTTAAACGCTTTAAAAGAAGTGGGCCCCTCTGTATTTTTTTCCTTACTCGTAATAGCGATCGCGTTTTTACCCATATTTACTCTCGTGGATCAGGAAGGGAGGCTTTTTAGACCGCTCGCCTACACTAAAAATTTGGCGATGGCGATAGCGGCGATTTTGGCCATTACCTTAGACCCAGCCATGCGCCTAATGTTTACCCGTATGGACTTTCTCCATTTTAAACCGCTGTGGCTCTCGAATATTGCCAATCATATTGTAGTCGGTAAATATTATCCAGAAGAGAAACATCCCATCAGCAAAATTCTTTTCCGAATTTATGAACCGGTCTGCCGCTTTGTTCTCAAGTGGCCTAAAGCGACGATAGCGTCGGCGCTTCTTTTGGTATTCACGACGGTCCCCATCTATTTAAAGTTGGGTTCCGAATTCATGCCTCCCCTTTACGAAGGTTCCCTGCTCTATATGCCCACGACGTTGCCGGGAATTTCTGTCACTGAAGCGCAAAAATT
>JAHFCA010000198.1 GCA_023249715.1 Elusimicrobiota bacterium | reverse complement strand
CAAACCTTTTTTTACTTCTCCTAAGAGGACACTATTTTTTAATAGAGCCATAATTTTAGAAAGTTTATGGGGAGAAACTATCAGTGCCAACCCTATTCCCATATTAAATGTGCGGAACATCTCCGCATCAGAAATTTTTCCTTTCTTTTGAATGCGTTCGAATATAGGAAGAATTTCCCAACTTCCTTTTTTTACTTCAACCCCAAAACCCTCAGGGAGTACGCGAGGAATGTTATCGTACCAACCGCCTCCTGTGATATGGGCAACCCCTTTTACATAATTGGGAACCAATGTTTTCTCTTTAAAGAGGGGTTCCATTTGTTTAACATAAATTTTAGTAGGCGTAATGAGTTCTTTTCCATAGGTTTTTAATTCTGAATTGGAAAAAACTTTTCTGACTAAAGAATAGCCATTGGAATGAACCCCGCTGGAAGGAATTCCGATAAGAAGATCTCCCTGCGCAATATTTTTTGGGTTAAAGGGACGCCCCCCTTCTAAGAGACCCACCGCAAACCCGGCTAAATCGTATTCCCCTTTCTCATAAAACCCGGGCATTTCCGCTGTTTCTCCGCCCAAAAGCGCCGCGTTCGCCTGTTCACACCCATTGTGGATGCCTCGAATCACCTGCTCCGCCACGCCTACTTCTAATTTGCCACAAGCGAAATAATCTAAGAAAAAAAGAGGCTTTGCCCCCGTGCAAATAAGATCGTTGACATTCATCGCCACTAAATCGATGCCAACGGTATCGTGCTTATTTAATAGAAAAGCGATTTTTAATTTTGTCCCTACGCCATCACAGCAAGCAGAAATGTATTGTTTTTTGGAACCATTGGAAGGAATAGGAAATAACCCAGAAAAACCACCAATGGCTCCACGGGAAATTTTAGATTTCGAGACTATTTTTTTAATCCGTTCCACCAGCTCATTGCCGGCATCTATAGAAACGCCGGCGTCTTTATAGGTGATCATTTATCCGGACGGCTCCCCGGTTTTACAAGAGGGATTTTATCTTTACACAAAGGACAATCGTCGGGAAGGTAATCCTTGAGCGGTAATTTTAAAAGAATGGTTTTAGTCGTTCCAAAATTTATAGTAGTAGCGCTGCGTTCTGCCACTGCGGCCACGCCAATGAGGCGCGCTTTGCAGATTTGAACTAACTGAACAATCTCTTTTAGAGAACCGCCGGTGGTAATAACATCCTCCACCGCCAGGACTGATTCCCCGGGTTGGATGGCGAAACCTCTTCTTAAAACCAGTTGCCCAGCGCTATCCCGTTCGGCAAAAATGGCGCGCGCTTTTAACGCCCTCGCCACTACATGCCCTAAAACAATGCCTCCCAATGCTGGAGAACAAACCGCGTCTAACCGGACTGGAATGCCCGCATTTTCTTCCCGCACTCTAGCCACTACTGCTTCTCCTAATTTTTCCGCCACATCGGGGTATTGCAACACTTTAGCGCACTGCAAATAAAGATCGGAATGGCGGCCAGAACTCAGCTGAAAATGGCCTTCTAAAATAGCTCCCCGTTCTAAAAATATCCGTTTGGTTTCAGATTCGTTCATAAGGCTGACCTACCTCTTGTAAAATTTCTTCTGCCGCGCTTGCCCTATTTTTTGCCTCCAGAATAGGGCGCCCTACCACTAAATAATCCGCTCCTAAGCGGATGGCGTCTTTGGGCGTCATTATTCTTTTTTGATCTTCTTTAACTTTTGCTTTACTGGAACGAATCCCCGGAACTACCAACAAAAAATCTTTGCCCAGGGCGCCGCGAATGAGTTCAATTTCGTTGCCAGAGCAAACTATCCCATTTAAAAGAGCTTTTTTGGCTAAAAGGGCCAACCGTTCCACTTGGGTTTTAGGAGAATCGCCAATTCCAATCTCTTTTAAATCTGGTTCCGCCATACTGGTGAGTACCGTAACTCCAAAAAGATTGGGTTTTGTAACATGTAGCCGTTTAGACTCTTCTTCCGTCGCCAAAACAGCTTGTTTCATCATAGCAAATCCGCCCGAACAATGCACCGTAAGCCCCCACACTCCTAAACGCGCCGCTGCGCGGCAGGATTCGGAAACGGTTAAAGGTATATCATAAAATTTTAAATCGAGAAAAACTTTTTTTCCGGATTTTGTAATCTCTTTTACAATATTCGGACCCGCCGCAGTAAAAAGGCGGCTCCCTACTTTAAAAATATCCACCTTCGGGCTCAGTTCCTTAACCAGAGACATCGCCTCTTCGGGCTCACCATCCAAGGCGACAATGAGTGGATTTTCTCTCATGCTTCACCCCCCACCGCTTCCCGTACATTTTTAAAACCATCTCGCTCTAAAAGTTGCGCCAACCCTTTGTTGATCGCTTTAATCGCTCCCGGCCCTCCATAAACCCAACCGGTATAGAGTTGAACTAACGAAGCTCCAGCCCGAATTTTTTTATAGGCGTCCTCAGCGGTAAAAACACCTCCCACTCCAACTAAAATAAATTTTTTTCCATAATTTTTGTAAAGATATCGCAACGTTTGCATAGATCTATCTTGCAAAGGTTTGCCGCTGAGGCCCCCTTCCGAAAGCATCTGTTTCGCTACTCCTTCTCGAGCCGTAGTCGTATTTGTGGCAATTAAACCAACCACTTTATAGTCAGCGCAGATCTCCGCGATAAAATGGAGTTGGTCTTGGTCTAAGTCTGGGGCTATCTTAACAAAAAGAGGTTTAAGCGGGCTGTAGGTGGAACGGGCCAAAGCGTCATTTTTTTCCTGTAATCGCGCTAA
>JAHFCA010000197.1 GCA_023249715.1 Elusimicrobiota bacterium | reverse complement strand
CGCATGGAGTCAGCTGCACTATTTTGCGCGTGGCGAATGGGTACGGTCCCCGGGCTCAGATGAAGGCGCCCAGCTTTGGCATTTTAAATTGGTTTATTCGCTTAGCTATCGACAATAGCGAAATAAAAATTTTTGGAGATGGAAAACAGGTGCGCGACTATGTTTATGGGGAGGATATTATTCAGGCTTTTTTAATGGTGGCGGCCCGAAACGATTTAAATGGGGAAGTTTTAAATGTGGGCAGTGGAGTGGGGGTTCCCCTTATAGACATTGTAAAAAAAGTCGTAAAACTTGCGGGAAAAGGTAAAATTGTCTATGTTCCATGGCCGGAAACAAATAAAAAAATTGATGTGGGCGACTTTATTGCCGACATTCAGAAAATAAAAATGAGGGTAAGTTGGGAATCGTCTACGGGATTAGACGATGGTTTAAGCAAGACTATTCAGTTTTATGAAAAAAACAGGAGCCACTATTGGTGAAAAAAATTAGTTTTATTTTTTTGTCCTTTATTTTTTTAACGGGCTGTTCGGTAAAGAAAATAGCGCTGCGATCGATAGCCGATATCCTCCAAAACGGAGCGAGCGCTTTTTATGAAGAGAGCGATCCCAAACTTGCCAAATCCGCTTTAGAAAGCCAACTAAAACTACTCGAAGTTTTTATTGTGAACGATCCCAAGAACCCTGTTCTTATTTTACAGACCGTGCAAGGGTTTGGGGCCTATTCTTTTTTATTTTTAGAGGAAGAAGATCCGGCCCGAGCCAAAATTTTTTATGAACGGGGATTAAAGTATGGACTCTCATTATTGGGAGAGCTCGAGAATCATTCTTATACTTTTAAAGAGGTGCCTCTGGTTTTTTGGACCGCTTATTGTTGGGCGGGTCTTGCCAATCTAAGTCGGGATAACCCGCAAAGGATTGCGGATCTTCCTAAAATTGAAAAAATGATGGGAGCGGTAACCCGTCTTAGTCCCGGCTATTTTTATGGGGGGGCGGATCTCTTTTTTGGCAGCCTCTATGGGTCGAGACCTAAAATCTTGGGGGGAGACCTGGAAAAAGCTAAAGTTCATTTTGAAAAGGCGTTGAGCGCGGTTCAGAGGCGTTTCCTTATAGCGCAAGTGCTCTATGCCCAATACGTGGCGATTCCTGCTCAGGATAAAGAATTATTTAAAAAAGTTCTCAGCGAAGTTCAAGAGTTTCCTATAGAGAATTTTCCGGAACAGCGCCTCTCTAACCAAGTGGCTAAAGAAAGAGCTCAGAAAATGTTGGATAAAATTAATGACTATTTCTAAATTATTAAAAAAAATCTGGATTCCCGCTTTCCTATGGTCACAGATAGCGGTTCCTCAGGCTGCTTTAACGGAAGATGGGGTGATTAAGTTTGCCACCTTAGCTCCCGAAGGAAGCACTTGGATGAAGGTGATGCGGGACTGGGATAAAGAGCTTACTCAAAAAAGCGGCGGCAAGCTGCGCTTTAAAATTTATTCGGGAGGGATGTCTGGAGATGAAAAAGATGTGGTGCGGAAAATTAGACTAGGCCAGTTACATGCCGGTGGTTTTACAGGCGTGGGTTTGGGAGAAATTGCTCCTGAAGCGCGGGTGTTAGACAGCCCTTTTCTTTTCCAGAATACTCAAGAAATAGATTATATTTATAATAAGTTTGACTTAGAATGGAGGTCCGCTTTTGAAAATAAAGGTTTTATATTCTTGGGATGGACCGAGGTCGGTTTTATTTATTTTTTTACCAAACAACCCATAGAAACCATTGCCGATCTAAAAAAGATTCGCATGTGGGCATGGGAGGGCGATCCCATTGCCGAAGCCGCGTTTAAGGCGATGGGAATTAAACCCATTCCTCTCTCTATTGCCGATGTAATGAGTTCTTTGCAAACCGGTTTAATTGACGGAGTGTATACCTCTCCTTTAGCCGCGTTGGCGCTGCAGTGGTTTACCCGCACGAAGTATATGTACCCGTATTCGATAGGAAACGCCACAGGCGCTGTGCTCATTTCAAAAAAGTTTTTTAATGGGCTTTCTCCGGAATTAAAGGAACTTTTGCTGAGTAGCGCCAAAAAATATTTAGGCCAGATTACCGCGCTGAGTCGCGAAGAAAATAGTAAATCGGTGGAGGTATTGAAAAAAAATGGAATTATTGTTTTAGGGGCCCCCTCCTCTAAACAACGGGCGGAATATTCCGATATTGGGAAAAAAGCAAGGGTTTCTTTAGTGGGGCGTCTCTATAGCAAAGAATTACTTTCCAAAATAGAAAAAGCGTTGCAAGATTTTCGGTGACTCTTTTTAGGCAAATCCTAAATTTTTTGCGCAGAATAGAGCAAATCTTATTGGTATTGCTCTTAGCCATTTTAGTTGTTTTTTCGTTTGTCCAATTGCTTCTTAGGCTTCTATTCTCTTTTGGGTTTCCCTGGGCCGACATATTTTTCCGCCATATTGTTCTTTGGATTGGTTTTATTGGGGGCGCCGTTGCTCTGGGAGAACAAAAACACTTCGCTATGGACTTCTTTAAGAAAAAATTTTCTTCCCGGACCTTATTTTTTATGAATGTGCTCAGCGATCTGTTTGCCATAGGCACTCTCTATTTTTTATTCAATGCGGGCATCACATTCTGGCAAGAAGAGTTTATCTATAAATCGGTACTCTTTACTGTGGGGAGTTGGGAAGTTCCCACGTACGCTTTCAATGTTATTCTTCCTCTTGGTTTTTTGCTTTTATTAGTGCAAAGTTCTTTTAAATTTATGGACGATTTAGTTTTGTT
>JAHFCA010000196.1 GCA_023249715.1 Elusimicrobiota bacterium | reverse complement strand
TTCCGGAGGTTCTGGTGGCAATTTTTGCTGCAGGTGTTCTGTTTGCGCGATGGTTTGTCAAAAAAAATAAAACTAAAACTTCACTTCAGTTGTCATCCAAAGAAGAATCACAGAATTCAAAATCTGCAGCATCCGAAAGCGCCATTGAAAGGACGCAGCAATGGATAGAATTATTGATTAGACAAAATAAGGCGGAAATAGATTGGCTAGTGGAGGACGCCTACCATAGTTGGATTTCGGACGAGAAGAGATTAAACATTGAATTAATCCGTCAATTTAGACTGTGGGCAGAGAATGCGGAGCTTACCGAGGCGGATATCCAAACCATCTTCACATGGTTGAGTTTAAATGTGCCGTTTAACCGCGCGTTCCTAACGCAATCCGAACATAGATTATTAACTAAAAAAGACAATCGCAACCAGAGTGCGGACGGCGCCCTGTATTCTCTTATCTTTTGGATAGGACTCATTACTTCTTTGGGTCTAATTTCCTTGGCTGTAGATCCCGCCCTCACCGCGGAAACCATAAAAGTCGCAGGGAACGCGGCTAGCGCCGCAGCTTCTGCGGGTGGTTTCCATTTCGATCCATCACCATTGGGCGGCTTAGGCTCAGCGCTGGGCGCTGCCTTTGCGGGGATTCTAAGCGGGCAATCTAATAAAGATATTTCAGAGATTCAGAATTGGAGCGCTGAGGAGCAAGAAAGGGTGGGAACACTCCTCTACAATATAGCTTTGGTTAGAAAACAGTTGGAGCACCATCTAAAGGATTTAGAAAGCAAGGTAACGGATAGATCTCAATCAGCTCGTGAGGCGGGATCCAAGCTTATTGCGGAGGTTTTAGACGCAAAACTTATTGGAGTGGACGATTTGGTTTTGAAGTTTCCCCAAACAAAAAAAAGAAAGTCTCCAAATATTGGCAAAGCCAATGAGGGTCGTATAACTACACAGGATCCTTCTAAAAGAGAGGGTGGATCTGTGGTTACAAAATCCCCGATACAAGAATGGGCTTTGGGTCCCCAAGTTACGGGTGCGCAGGTAATAGCGAAAGTTCTTAATGGTATTAAGCAATTTGAAAATAGAGATAGGAACGGATATTACACGGCTTCTCAAATTATGGAAGCGCTGCTGAAATATGATTCGGAAAATATAAAAGGAATAAGCGACGAAGATTTTAGAGAAATGTTTAATGCGTTCCTGCGGGTTCGTAACCTGTCAGGGGGGGTTCATAGGCCTATCCATTTTGTTTTTCTCGCGCTCCTTAATGGAAAGAGTTGGGTGTCCGAAGATATCGTCTTAAGTTTCTTAGACGAATACTTAAACTCCAATGGTTCCGAAGAGAATATTTCCATTTTTTTAGTCCTAAAACAATCTCTTCAGCAGGGTATGCCGCTTCCTATTGCTATAGTAAGAAAAGTAATTGCCAAAGTAAGAATAAATGGAATAGGGAATAATTCCTTAGCAGCCGATTTAGCGATTGCTCAGTACCAGCAGCAAATAAAGTTGTCTCAGCAACCCAAAATAGAAGAAATGATAAAAAGAGTGGCGGAACTATTGTTCTTGTCCACCCCAATTGTAGAACAAGTTGAAGAGATAGATCCTTCCATTCAATCTGTAAAGAGTAGAATTGATTTCACCATTGATCAGTTAGAACAGTATTCAATTATAGATACAATACGTTGGTTAATAGGAAATAGTAGTCGGCCCGGAACTATTCCCCCCACCCTTATCCTTGGGCTTTTTGCAACCGTAGGTCTGCTTTTCTTGGCGGTAGATCCCGCCTTCGCCGCGGAAGCGGTAAAGGCTGCAGGGAACGCGGCTAGCGCCGCAGCTTCTGCGCATGGTTTCTCATTTTATATTTCACTGCTGCTCAAAGACTGGCCGATTAAACTTGTTGGGGTAGGAAGTATTCTGGCCTTTGTGGCTGGAGCCGTAATCGTTGTGAGAGTTTTAATAAACGCAAAGGGGAAAGAAAAAAGTTCCGCTACTATTGCGGTAGATCGGCTAAAACAAGTAACAAGAGAGGCTTCCAAACATTCCAAGCAAAAAGGAAGAGTGGATATTTCATTTCTTATAAAAATTAGTGTATCGCTTGTTGTGGGATTTAGTCTGGGAGTTTTATCTATGATTGCACTATCTCCTGATTACCGTTCCAAATTTCTTTCTGATCTTCTTAAAGATTTAAAAAAGATAGAATCTCCATTTAACCCTATTCAGACCAAAAGCGAAAAAGAGGAGCTTAGACGTATAGAAGAAGAGAATCTTAGACTTGAGAAAAAACTAGAAATGAATCTAAAAGAACTAAATAAAGATAATGAAGAAAATAAAACTCTGAAAGAAATTTCAGATGAACTAAAAAAATATAAAAACAAATCGCCGGAAGATTTAGACAAAGCCTTGAAAAAAAATCTAAAAGAGTTACAGAAGAATTATCAAAGTTCTCCCTCCCCTGTCCCCACTTCGTCCCCCATTAGCTTAGATTGGACAACTTTTTGGGCCGCAGCATTGGGATCTCTTGCAGCTAAACAAGGTTCTTCTAAAAAAACGTTTGGGGATCTCATAATTGGGCCGCAGGATATTTCGGATGCCGAGAGTAGACAGAACACCGGAACAAAAGAGCAATTAAAGGGGGTCGCTCTTCGGGTATACAAAGGAGCAAAAAAAGAGTTGATAGGATTCCTCATTGTCTCCGGAACACTACTATGGGCGTCCCCCGCGCTTGCCTTTGGCGGAAAATTGGTGGCGGACACCCATTATTTTAATTCATTCTCTCTCGCCT
>JAHFCA010000057.1 GCA_023249715.1 Elusimicrobiota bacterium | reverse complement strand
CCGACCGAAACCCGTTTGCATTTCGTCGCTAATGAATAGGGCGTTAAATTCTTTGGCGATGGATTGAACGGCAGGCAAAAATTCTGGGGGAGGAACCACGTTACCGGCAGTTCCCTGAATGGGTTCAAAAATAATGGCGGCGATCTTTTGCTGGGTTTGGAGTTTAATCACTTTTCTTAAATGGTCGGCGCAGGCTATCCCGCAGGAGGGATAGTTTAATTTTAATGGGCAGCGATAACAATTAGCGTAGGGAGCCAACGTAAGCCCCGGCATAAAGGGACCCAGATCTTTTTTAAATTCGTCGCCCAGAAGCCCCAGTACTCCACCCGTTTTTCCATGAAAGCCGCCCCAAAAACCGATGAACTCAAATTTTTTGGTGACTGACTTGGCGAGCCTAAATGCGGCCTCTACCGCCTCTGCTCCGCTGGAAAAGAGTTGGATGCGGTTCAAATTTTTGGGAAGGATAGATTGGAGCAGCTTTAAAAATTTCTTGCGAACTTCCGTTGTAAAACTAGAATAAGTTAAATTTTCTATCTGCTTTTTAAGCCCCTCCACATAGTGCGGATGGCAGTGGCCAATGGAGCCTACCCCCAACCCCGAGACAAAGTCGAGATAGTCGTTTCCATCCTCATCGGTGAGAATGGCTCCCCGTCCTTTTGCCAATGCGATCTTGGAATAAAGGGCGATTCCCTGATAACCGGGAGAGATATATTCTTGTTCTTCGTTAAAGATGGCAAGAGATTTTTCGCCAGGCAAATTCTTACTCATAGGCGCGCTCGGATGAAAATAAAAATAGAGAGCACTCTTTCATTTTTTCAATTAAATAAGAAGCGATTTTTTGGGAAGCCTCTGCCCGAAAAAGCGCAAAACTGGGCCAGGCGTTCATGTCGATGAGATCAATTTTTCCGTCTAAACCGATGACCGCATCCCCGCCAAAAACTTCTACTCCAATACTCTTCGCCGCGCATTCCACATTCTTTTTAAGCTCCGCCTCGCTAAATGGGATTTCTCTTAATTTTTGTCCTTTGTGATAAAACCATTGAAACCAGGTTAACTGAGGAGATATTCCAATGCCATAAAATTTTACCAAATCGCCCTCGATATGTTTTTGCAGCGCCGCCTGCTGAATACCTCTCTTTGAAAGGCCTTGTAACGCGATATCCAATGCATCAGCGGACTGAACCAATACCACATCCCCTTGCGCAGTATTGTGCACATCGCCCCGCTTGACCCACAAGGGATACGTGATCGCTTTAAAATCTTTGACAAGAAGGGCTGTGGAAACAAGTTCCGTAAGAGGCTGAGAAATTTTATCTTTTTTCCAGAGAGGAATGAGATGGTGGCGATAGGTGTTATAAATGGATTGTGTGGAATTGACGACTTGAATCCCCGCAGTCTCTAACTGTCTAATCTTTTCTAAAATTTTTTGTTGTTCGCACATCATAAAAATAAGGGCGGGGGACGAGAAATAATGGGAGTTTGTCACCCATTTTTTTAAAAATTCTTCGGGTTCAAAAGTTTCGACCTCTAGACCCTCTTTGGCCAAAACTTGCCCGGTCAGACGCAAAATCTCATAATCGTCCCTCTCTCTATGGGGAGAATGAAGGACTTCTCTAAAAATTCCGATACATTTCATGCTTTATATAATCCCTTTTCGGCGCTTTTGACATCGGCTGGGGAATCGATATCGAACACTGGCCCTAATGGAACTGCATAGGTTGGAGTACCCGCTGCAAGCGCCCATTTCAAAAATTCTCTTAGAGAAGCAAAAGAAGTCGTCTCTTTTAACGAAAAAATGGAATGGGGCACGCCATAAAAACCAGCGGTAGCGTGAGACCCTTCCTTGCCGCCCAATTCTATAATTTTATTCTCTCTGCCGCTCATTTTTACCCAAAGAGGTTTTTCATCTTCCACAAAAGAAGTCACCCCTAAATAAAGAGCCTCGCTCGCGAGCAAAGGGTGTGAAAGCATCTTTTTAAACTCCTGAGGAGAAGTAAGGGAATCTACCGTAGTCATGAGATGACGCCCCCCTCCTAACTGGCGCCCAACGAGAGAAAAACTCTCAAAAGAGGAGGCAGTAGATTTTACAATAAATTCTATATTGAGTGTTGGAAAATGTTCTTTAGCCCAAATCACGCAGTCCTGTTCGTTTTCATTAAAAATAATGACGATTCTCTTTATGCCGCATTCCTGAAAATTTTTTAAGGTGTGCGCCATGAGAGGAATTCCATTCACGGGAATCATCGGCTTGTGGAGAGTTTGACCCGCTTTTTTAAAACGGCTCCCTTCCCCTGCCGCAATGATTCCGCCTGAGGTAATTTTCATAAGAGAATTTTCTCTAATTCCATTAGAGAAGTAATGATAGTATCGGTCTTACAACAAGGCTGCATCTGTTTGTACGCATCCTGACGCAGCCAAATATGGCGCATCCCCAATTTTTTAGCGCCCCGCATATCTCGAGTGAGAGAATCCCCTACAAAAAGAGCCTCGGAGGGCTTACACTTAAAACAGTTTAAGACATGATAAAAAATCTCCGGAGCGGGTTTTAGACAGCCCACACGGGTAGAATCCGCAATGGAAGTAAAATAACGGGTTAAACTCACCTCTTCACAAATTGTTTTCAAGTTTCCATAGAAATTAGAAACGATGCCCAGCTGATATTTTGAACTTAACTTTTTAAGAAGAGGTTTATTTCTTTGAATAGTTTTAAGGGAGTCTTTATAAAATTGACTCGTAATTTTATTCTTAAGAGAGTCCGAAAAGAAGCCTCCTTTTTTTAATACTAAAGAAACTTGGAGTTTCACTGTATCTTTAAATCCCAAATCATTGAGCTTCCGTTCCGTTAAAGTATCGTCGGAATAATAAAAGTGGGAAGCATATTCTTCTTTAGACCAAGGGACTCCATAGCTTTGGTAAATAGGGTAGAAGTGGTCCTTCCAATGGACCCCATCCGAATCGATTGTGCCGCCATAATCGAACAAAACCGCTTTTATATTTTTATAGGAGTTGGTCATAGGGATTGATACAAATTTTGATACGCTTTTATCATTGTCTCCATGCTATATTCTCTTTTCACTTTGTATAGAGCATTAAGAGTTAATGAATTTCTTAAACCAATATCGTCAATCAACCTCAGAATGGCTGCAGCACATTCATCTGAACTTTCTGGAGAAATTAAAAGTCCCTCCTTTTCATTCTCTATTAGATCCTTGATACCGCCAATATTGGTTGCAACCACTGGGGTCCGATCTTCTGGAGTTTGCATGGACATCGCTTCTAAAACCACATTCGAACAGCCTTCCCAACGGCTAGTAAGGACAAAAATCTTTAATAATGAGATAAACTCAAAAGATTCTGGTACCCACCCACAAAACTCTACACTCCTGGTAATCTTAAGTTTATCTGCTATTCTCTCTAAATTCTTTTTTTCTGGACCATCTCCGGCGATCAGAAACTTAACTTCCGGACATTTCTGGAGAACAATTTTTGCCGCATTTAAAAAAATATCCACTCCTTTTTGATAGTGTAATCGGCAGACGGTGCCAACAGCCAACCCATTTAAAAAAGGATATCGTTGCTTTAGTGAATGGACGACGTTTATATTTGCAGTTATATCTGTAGCGATACCATTTGGGATTAGTTTTATTTTCTCTTTGGAAATCTTTATCTTTTGAATGGCAAATTCTTCTAGTGATTTTGAGTTTACCGTAATGACATGAGCCCATTTTGAAGTCCAGCGCTCCACAAAAAGATGATAATATTTCTCCTGTTCCATCACTCGTAAGCTGGAAATTACTTTCACATTTAAATCTTTACATGCCACGCGACCCATCCCATTGGCACGGCTCAACCAAGTGTGAACAATATCCGGCTTAATCTTTTGAATCTTCTTCCGTAACTGAAAGTAAATATAAGGAAAATTGATAATTCCTCCTAACAAACCTTCTGGAGATTTGAGTAATTCTACTTCTATGGTCTTATCGCCCCAATTTTTAATTCTTTGTTCGGTAACTCCACCTCCTTTTAAGGATAAAACGACATGCGAAATCCCTTGTTTTTTGAGTTCTCTGGAAGTACAAATATGGTGGAGGATCTTCTCGGTGCCGCCGAGGCCAAGGCTGGGGATAATGTGCAGAATTTTCATGAAAGTTTTATGATTTTATCATATTCTGATATACTCGTAAGAAGGATATAATGAGCGATTCAGATTGGATAAAACTACGCAAAGAGATGGTGGACAACCAAATTAAAGAGAGAAAGATTAGCGATACGCGCGTCATTCAAGCGATGGAAAGAGTGCCGCGCCATCTCTTTATTTTAGAACAAAACAAAATGGATGCTTACCAAGACAGACCGGTGCCTATTGGTTTTGGACAAACTATTTCTCAACCGTATATCGTAGCGTTAATGACGGAAGTTCTTCAATTAAAGAAAGGAGAAAAAGTTCTAGAAGTGGGATCGGGCTCCGGATACCAAGCAGCCATTCTGGCAGAGATAGTGGCAGAAATCTACACGATTGAGATTATTCCGGATTTGGCGAATTTTGCCCAAAAAAATTTAAATCGCAGCGGTTACTCCAAGGTTACAGTAAAAACAGGGGACGGCTATTTAGGCTGGAAAGAATTTGGGCCTTTCGATGCCATATCAGTGACCTGCGCCCCGGAGAATGTTCCTCCTCCTTTAATGGAACAACTAAAAGAAAACGGCCGCATGGTCATTCCCGTAGGCAGAGAAGGGGAAATTCAAGATTTAATCCTTCTTAAAAAAATTGCGGGGAAACTGCAAAAGCAGACGATCCTACCAGTCCGTTTTGTTCCCATGCAGGGTGAATCTCAAAGAAAAAAAATTCAAAATTAAATTTTTTATACTCTCTCTTGCTCTCTTTACAGCAAATTCTCTACTATTGGCTCAAGCCAACACCGACCCTTTCCCTAAAATTGAAGAAGAGATAAAAATTAAAGAACCTGTCGTTAAACCTAAAGATCCGTTCCTCCTTCTTTTGGCTAAGAAACTCTCCACTTCCCAATCTTGGCTGCAAAAGAATTTTGCCAGAGGCGTGGGGAGGTCGGAACTCGTGCGCCTGGTTCTTATTTCTAAAAAATCCGGAAAAAGTCTGGAAGAAATAACCCAAGAGTACGATAAGGGGATTTCTATAAAAAAAATAGCGCTCGCCCACCAGCTGGATTATTCTTCTCTAAAAAAGGAAGCGGCAGCTCTATTAAAAGAGACGGAAGAAGAGTTTAAAAAGAAGAGCAAGGAAACCCCTCCCACAGCGGGCATTTCGGAACAAAACAATCATTGAATAATCATGTGCGGCATCTGCGGAAAATTATCCTTTAAGTCTCAAATTATTCCCCGAGAACTTATTCATGCGATGAATGAAAAACTCATGCATCGCGGTCCCGATGAAGATGGCTTTTACTTTGACAATAATTTTGGAATGGGAATGCGCCGTCTTAAAATTATAGATCTCTCCACCGGATCCCAACCCCTTTATAATGAAACCAAAGATATTGCCGTGATATTAAACGGAGAAATTTATAACTACCTAGAGCTGCGAAAAGATTTAGAAGAAAAAGCACATACCTTTAAAACCTCTTCCGATACGGAAACAATTGTCCATGCCTACGAACAATATGGATTGGATTTTGCCACTCATTTAAACGGCATGTTCGCTTTTGCGCTTTGGGATTCCAAGCAAAAGCGCCTACTCTTAGTCCGGGACAGAATGGGAATTAAACCTTTGTATTACAGAGCAGACGCCCATGGAATTTCCTTCGCTTCCGAGATTAAATCCCTCCTTGTTGATCCGGAATGTACACGAGAGATCGACTATTCCGCGTTGGATGACTATTTTTCTCTGATGTATGTTCCGGGACCGCGCTCCATTTATAAGGCGATAAAAAAATTGGAACCGGGCCATATGCTGATTTGCGATGGTTCTAAAAAAACAATCACCCAGCAGCGTTACTGGACTATAAATTTTCAAGCGGTTCCAGATTACGGCTGGGATTTCTACAAAGAAAAATTGGACAGCCTGCTCCAAGACGCGGTTAAAATACAGATGAGGTCGGATGTTCCTTTTGGTCTTTTTCTCTCCAGCGGATTAGATTCCGGCTCTCTTTGTTATTACGCCTCTAAAGTAAGCTCAAAAAAACTCAAAACCTTTACCGTCTTTTTCAATGAGAAGTCTTACAGCGAACAGGCGGGAGCAAAAGCGATTGGAGAGCGCTGCGGCACAGAACACCATGAAATTTTGCTAAAGCCTGCCATAGAAGAAACGATTCTTAAAATTAATAACTTTTTTGATGAACCTTTCGCCGATCCTTCCGCCATACCGACTTACACCCTATGCGAATACACCCGCAAAAATATTACGGTGGCGCTGGGGGGAGAAGGGGGCGACGAACTCTTTGCCGGCTACCCCACTTTTTTGGCCACAGAATGGGCCCGCTACTATAGAATGGCGCCCAAATCTTTGAGAAAAATATTCTCCCGCTGCGTAAATGCGCTGCCGGTTTCGTGGGAAAATGTTAGTTTAGACCGCAAAATTAAAACCTTTATTCGTGGCGCTGAAAACCCCTATGAAAGAAGTCATTTTGCCTGGTACGAAACATTTAAACCGGAAGAGAAAGAAAAAATTTATTCGCCCTCAATGAAAAATAATTTAAATGGCCATGATAGTTATGAAAGTTTTCAAACATATTTTAATGAAATTAAAAACGGAACAAATTTAGAAAAACTGCTCTATGTTCAGCAAAGAACGCTTCTCTTAGACGAATTTTTAGTCAAGTCCGACCGCATGAGTATGGCCCATTCTCTGGAAGTGCGTGTTCCCATTTTGGACCACCGCATTGTAGAATTTGCCACGACCCTTCCGGCGCGTTATAAAATTAGAGGCACTACCCTGAAATGGACTTTAAGAAAACTCATGGAGGGTAGATTACCCGCCTCTATTCTTACAGGAAAGAAGATGGGATTTTATCCTCCGGTTCCTTCCTGGATTTCCGGTAGTTTAAGACCTTTCATAGAAAACGTGCTTTCTAAAAAGAATCTAGAAAAAACCGGCCTGGTTGAGTATGAAGGGGTCCGCCAACTTTTAGAGGAACATAACCACAAAGTGAGAGACAACCATCGACGGCTCTGGACCTTATTAAATTTTGTTCTCTGGCAAAAAAAGTGGGGTTAACCCAAACAATTCAGTTGGAAGCAAGAACCGAGAATGAAAATATGGCTTTTTTTTCGAAACAAAAAAGTGAGAGAATAGTTGAAACTATTCGCGAACTTTTTTATGAAGAAAAAATGCCATATTTTCATTTGAATTCCGCTCTCCAACTGAATTGTTTGAGTTAATTTAAATCGGAATTCCAAGTCTGAAGTGGGGAAGTCATCACATCTTCCAGACTGGTAGTAGGCTTAAAAGGTTCGGACAATCTTTTTCTGGCTTTTGAATGGGAATCCCAATAGTCGGGTAAATTGAGCACTTCGCGATAAGCCCTCTCTGCTTCCGAACGGTTTCCCTTTAGGTCCCGCAATTCTCCTAAACGGAGCAAGCTCATTACCTTCCAACCGGCAAAAGGAGTTTTATCTTCCAAACATTTTTCAAAATAAAGGGGGGCTTCGTCTATCTTTCCTAAACTAAATAAGGCAGCTCCCTGGTGATAATGCACTTTGCTTAACAAAAGAAAAAATGTATTGTTCTTTCCATTTTGCGCCTTTTTGCTTTCTGCAATATACTCGTCACACTCCCGCAAAACAGCGGCCCAATCTTTTTGATAGAAGAGAGTTTGAATTTTACACCATCTAAAAAGGGGACTATGGGGGAAAAAATGCTCCAATTCCTGTGCCCGGCGGACGGCTTCCCCTAGATTTCTTTCCTCTAGAGCCGCATTCCACAAAAAGTAGGCGGCTTCAAAACGGACATATTTACTTTTAGACTGAGCTAAATTTAAATACTGGAGCGCTCTGTCTTTATCTCCTCGAACAGAAAAGGAAGCCAAAACTTTTAGAAATGGCCCCAATGTGGCCGCATAATATTCATACATTCCTATTCCCAAGTAAGCGTCATATAGCTCAGGCTTAAGGTCGATAGTTTTTTGCAGGAGATTGTATCCCTTTTTCCCGGAAAAATAGGCCCGCACCCATTGGCTTCTCGTTCTGTGATACCACCCTTTCGCGCCTAACGCCCCGGCCCAGTAAAGAAAACCGCTACTTTGAGAACTTTTATCCCGAGAAAATTTTTTGGCCACTTTAGAGGTTAAAGAAGCGTGATCCATTAACGCTT
>JAHFCA010000056.1 GCA_023249715.1 Elusimicrobiota bacterium | reverse complement strand
GCGAAATTCCAAAACTGCTCCAAAAAATAGAAGAAGGGTATGAAGCCGTGGGTGGCTACAGAGAATCGAGACAAGATTCCCTATTACGGAAAATTCCATCTTTTATTGTGGCCAAAATTACTTCTAAACTGGTGCAAGTGCCTCTTAAAGATTATGGCTGCATGTTAAGAGCCTATAAAAAAGAATTGGTCCAAGCCATGATTTCTAGCGGCGGTGTCTCCGCTTATATTCCCGCTTTAGCCAATAGCTTGGCCAGCTCCGTAGCCGAAGTCCCCATAGAACATAGAGCTCGCGCGCGAGGAACTTCTAAATACAATTTGTTTCGCTTGCTTCGACTGAATTTTGATATCATGACCGGGTTTTCTCTCATTCCCATACAATGGGTGGGAGTGCTGGGGTTTATGATTGCCATCGCCGGCCTTCTCTTTAGTTTATTTTTATTGATGATGCGCCTGTTAAAGGGAGCCGAATGGGCGGCGGAAGGTGTGTTTACTCTTTTTGGGATCCTCTTTTTCTTTGTAGGGATCCAGATATTAGTCCTGGGCCTCATGGGAGAATATATCGGAAGAATTTACCAGGAAGTTCGCAAGCGCCCGCGTTACCGCATCCAAGAAATGAACTTTAAAGATAAAAAACAAGGATAAAACTTGGTAGGAATAGACGGAATTATAGACCGCACTCTTTTAAACCATCCCCTCCCCAACTCAATTTTTAAATTAGGACTCATTTTGAACTGTCTAGGAAAAGGAGATGTTTTAACTTTTCTCTGTATTCTGCTCTTAATGATTGGCGCCCTTTTTACCTATAGAAATTTAGTGCGAACAGCGCTCACAGGAGTGCTTACGCTTATTTTAGTGGGCCCTGTCGTCCAAATCCTAAAACATGTTATTGGGCGATCCCGCCCCAAAATGAATTTTGGGGAATTTCACTTTATTGGCCCTAACTTTTTTGACGGCGGCTTTGACTCTTTCCCCTCGGGCCACAGCATGGCCTCTTTTGCCGTTGCCTCCGTCCTATCCAAAAGTTTTCCAAGGGGCCGCTTCTTTTTTTACGGAATGTCCACTGCTATTGCCCTCCTTGGCCGCGTTAGCTTAAGAAACCATTTTTTAACCGACGTTATCGTTGGAGGAATTTTAGGGTATCTCATTGGAAAATATGTTCCCATAATCGTCCATCGGGTACTATTCAATCGTCATCCCCGTGAATCTCAGACCCCGCCCCAAGCGGAAAGCGAGCATGACATTCCGATTAGGCGCTCTACTTTTCTGCTTCTTCTTTTTTCTACGCTTATCCTTTTTAACGGTCTTTCCAATTCCAGTCTCTGGGATCGCGACGAAACCGAATACGCTCAAGCCACCCTAGAAATGAACCAAAAAGGGGAATGGCTTATTCCCACTTTGGAAGGAGAACCATTTTTAGAGAAACCTATCTTACTCTATTGGTTTACAAAAATCAGCGTGCTCCTATTCGGAGCTAACGAATTTGCCTTTCGTTTTCCCTCCGCGCTCTTTGGGGTTTTAACCTGTCTAGTCACGTACGGGATTGGAAAAGTTCTTTTTAATTCCAGCATCGGATTTTTTTCAGGACTCATTGTTGCGACTTCTTTTCTATTTATTGGCTGTTATCGCCTCCTCTTAACGGACGTTTACCTTGTATTTTTTACCCACTTAGCCTTGCTCTTCTATCTTTTTTCCAAGGAAAAACCTCGCAAACAATTTATTTTTTTAGCGCTCGCCTATCTCTCTTTAGGAATTGCGGTGTTAGCCAAAGGGCCTATCGCCCTCTATCCCATTCCCATCTTTATTTTTTACGAATGGTATCAGGGAGAAAATAAATTAGGAACTCACCTGCTTTTTTCTTTACTTATATTACTCGTCACCGGACCCTGGTTTTTATATGCGTGGAATTTCCAAAAGGGAGCTGCCTCCAATTTTTTCTGGCATGAAAATATTGCGCGCTTTCTCAAAGGATCGGAAGGACACACCCACTTTATTCTCTACCATGTACCGGTACTCCTTTTAGGATTTTTGCCCTGGTCGGGCTTTCTGATTACCGCATTTTATAGGGAGTGGAAAGAGAGAATAGCCCGCGGCCAAAAAATGGACCCCAAAATATTTCTTCTGCTCTCCTGGGCAGCGCTCCTCTTTATTTTTTTCTCCATCAGCGCTCACAAATTACCGCACTACCTCCTGCCTACGCTCCCCGTTTTAGCCTGTTTTTTGGCAAACTATTGGCAAAAATCAAAACAACTTCTTTTAAAAATTGCCGGCGGTACCGCTATTTTTGCTATTCTCCTTTCCCTGATTGGGCTTCCTATCGTCGAAAAATATAAAGTCATGAAGCCCATTGGTTTAGCCATCAAAGAATTTGTCCCCAAAGAAGCGCGCCTTATCGGCTACCATATTTCCGAACCCAGTCTTTTTATTTATGGAGAAAGACTTTTTCCAAAAATAGAAAATGAATCTTTAGACTCTTTGCTTGGGAATAAAGAACCTACCTACATTGTGCTTCCGGAAAATTTATTTAAACCCGCGGAGGTTCAAACTCCCTTTAAGGTTCTAGCCAAAAAAGAAGGATATGCCGAGAACAGCGGAAAAATCACCTTGCTCTTAATTACAAACCAATGAAGCTCGTTCTATTCGCTTACCACGACATTGGCTGCGCCGCGCTCCGTGCTCTCCACGATATGGGAGAGAATATTCTGGCGGTCTTCACTCATGCGGACGATCCAAAAGAAAATGTCTGGTTTGGGTCGGTAGAACGGCTGGCGGACGAACTGGAAATCCCTAACTATTGCCCGGAGAATCCCAATACGCCGCAGTGGATCAGCACCTTAAAAGCGGTTCAGCCGGACGCACTCTTTTCCTTTTATTATCGCTCTCTGCTCTGCCAAGAAATTCTGGATATTCCTACCAAGGGGAGTTACAACTTGCACGGCTCTTTGCTCCCTAAATTCAGAGGACGAGCTCCGGTTAATTGGGCTCTTATAAAAGGAGAAAAAGAAACAGGGGTTACCCTCCATAAAATGGTAACTAAAGCCGATGCCGGAGAGATCCTAGCGCAAAAAAAGATAGGTATTTTAGAAGAAGATACCGCGCTCACCCTCTTTAAAAAATTAGTCCCTTTAACCGAAGAACTCCTTTTAGAAACCGTTCCTTTGATTGCACAAGGGAAAATTATTCCCAAACCGCAAGACCCAACCCAGGCCACAAAATTTGGCGGCCGCAAACCCGAAGACGGAAAAATTAACTGGAATTCGAGCTCTCAAGAAATCTATAATCTTATTCGAGCGGTTACCCACCCCTATCCGGGAGCTTTTACTTTTTTCAAGGGGAAAAAGATACTCGTGTGGTGGGGCAGAAATCATGCGCCAAATTTGAACCCGCAAGCAATTGAAAATCCCGGAACCATTTTTTCATTAGAACCTTGCCTCATATCCTGCGGCAAGGGGATTTTAAGATTGGAAAAAGTTCAAACAGAAGGAGACGGCGAGCTGCTCATTCAAGATTGGATTAAAAAATATAACATAGAACCTGGAACAAAAATTGGAGACTAACCCCATGAAAATTCTTATCATCGGCGTCAACGGCTTTATAGGGAACGCCCTCACAGAAAAAATTCTTAAAAATACCAACTGGGAAGTGTATGGCATGGACCTTTCGGACAACCGCCTGGAACAGTCTCTCAAAGATTCCCGTTTTCATTTTCTGGAAGGGGACGTGGCAATTAACAAAGAATGGATTGAATACCACGTCAAAAAATGCGACGTCGTCCTCCCCTTAGTGGCAATCGCCACTCCCATTTCCTATGTCCGAGAACCGCTCCGCGTTTTTGAACTGGATTTCGAAGAGAATTTAAAAATCGTGCGAGCCTGCGTGCGCTATGGAAAACGGGTCATATTTCCTTCCACCTCTGAAGTTTACGGCATGTGCCAGGATAAGGAGTTTAGCGAAGACACCAGCCCCCTCGTCTACGGCCCTATCTCCATGCAGCGTTGGATTTACGCCTGCTCTAAACAGTTGATGGACCGCGTCATCTGGGCCTATGGAGTTCAGAAAAATCTGCGCTTTACCCTCATTCGACCCTTTAACTGGATTGGCCCCAAACTCGACAGCCTGACCACTCCCAAAGAAGGGAGCTCCCGAGTAGTCACGCAATTTATTTCCAATCTCGTAAACGGCAAACCCATTCAACTAGTAAACGGCGGCCACCAAAAAAGAGCCTTCACCTACCTCGACGACGGCATCGATTGTTTAATGAAAATTATTAAGAACGAAAATAACGTCTGCGACAAACAAATCTTCAACATTGGAAATCCTCACAACGAATGCAGCGTGAAAGAGCTCGCAAAAAAACTCAGAGACCTCTATTCCAAACACCCCTTAAAAGCGCAAAAGAAAGCGTCGCCCATCCAAACCGTGAACGAAAAATCCTACTACGGCCAAGGGTACGAAGACATTGCCTACCGTATGCCTTCCATTAAAAAAGCGAAAACGCTTTTAGGATGGACCCCCAAAGTGGACCTCGACACCTCCCTCCAAAAAACCCTCGACTACTTTTTAAAAGAATTCCATTCTAAATGAATTTAGGGTTAAAGGTGGATGTGGACACCTACGAAGGAATGAGAGTCGGTGTCCCCAACCTCCTTAATCTTTTCCGAAAGTTACAGATTAAAGCTTCATTCTATATCCCGTTTGGCCCTGACCAATCAGGGCGGGCAATATTTCGCATCTTTAAAAAGCGGGGCTTCATGAAAAAAATGGTCCAGACCAGCGCCTTAAAAATTTACGGCTGGAAAACAGTTTTACGGGGAACACTGCTCCCTTCCGTGGCCATAGGCGCCTCTTTTCCAGAAATCGCCCGCGCGGTAGAAAAAGAAGGACACGAACTCGGCATCCATGGATACAATCACGTCTATTGGCAAGACCATCTTTTAGAACTCTCTCCTTTGGAAGTAAAGGAAGAGTTGGAACGAGCGATTTTTTCTTTTGAAAAATGCGTAGGGAAAAAACCTCAAGCCTTCGCCGCCCCAGCCTGGCTTTGCACGCCCACTAGCTTAGGATTTATAGACGCTTTTAAATTTTCTTACGCCAGCGATACGCGCTCCGGAACTTTTCCCTTCTATCCCACCATGAATGGCCAGGGATTTAAAACGCTCCAAATTCCTTCCACGCTTCCCACCCTCGATGAACTGATCGGCCTCGATCCGGAAAACAAAAATATTCATTCCCAACTCACTCAAGCCATGGAAGCGACCCCACTCCCTTACCAGGTCCACACCATCCATACCGAACTCGAAGGAATGGTCTACTTAAAGGAGTTCACGGATTGGCTGCAAAGTTTAAAGAAAAAGAACGTTCAGTTTGTAACCTGCGCTCAAATAAAAGAGGAAGTTTTAAAAGAGCCCCAAAAAATTCCAAGATGCGCCGTTATTCTAAAAGAAATTCCAGGCCGGGCGGGAGCTGTCGCGTGCCAGCAGAACTGACCATGCGCCGAGAAACAGAGGAACTGCTCCGTCAGGAAATTGCGCGAAAAGGGGATCTAAACTTTGCCGAGTTTATGGAACTCGCCCTCTACCACCCGCAATGGGGATACTACAGTAAAAACAGCGCCAGCCAGGACTATTTCACCAACGTGGATGTGCATTCTATTTTTGCGGAAATTCTCGCTCACTTTTTTACAATAACGTGGGAAAAAAATTTTAAAGATGGGCCGTTCACCCTCGTGGAACTGGGCTGCGGCAACGGCAAGCTTGCCCGCCAAATTCTTAAAACCCTCTCTCAAAACCAACCCCTGTTTAACCGCCTTCAATTTATCGGCATAGAAAAAAGCGCATCGCGCTTAAGCGCCTGCCAAGAAATAAAAGAGGAATTCGGAGATAAAATTAATTTCCGCTCCCAATTTAATTTTCCGCAAAATTCTCTCAACGGTATTCTCTATTCCAACGAATTCTTTGACGCTCTTCCCGTTCACAGAGTTTTTAAAAAAGGAAACATCCTCCAAGAAGAAAAATTGGCGACAGATGCCAATTTTTCCCTTATTCCAATTCTCAAACCGCTCTCTCTCCCCGTACAAGAATATTTTTCCTGGTTAAGAGAGGAACCTCAAGGAGGGTGCTACGGAGAAGCCCACCTCGCCAGCCGGGAATGGATGCAAAAAATGGGACAAGCCTTAAAAAAAGGGACCATTCTAACCATCGACTACGGCTTCCCGGCCGCGGAACTCTACAGCAGCTTTAGAACGGAAGGCACCGCCCTTTGCCACTTTCAAAACAAAACGAACAGAAACTTCTATGAAAAAATAGGCGACCAAGACATCACCGCCCACATCAATTTTACCGTCCTGGAAAAGGAAGGAAAAACGTGGGGACTGGAACCCGCCAAACTGCAAACGCAAACCGATTTTTTAACGCGCTATGGGTTAGAAAAAATGGTCGGAGGCGCGCCATCTCCAAACCTAGATGAAAAATCTAAACTCAAACGCTCTCTCGCCATCCGCACGCTGCTCCATCCGGAAGGAATGGGAGGAACATTTAAAATTTTCCTTCAACAAAAAGGGGGCCTATGAAAATTATCCGCGTTCTTATCTCCATTCTTATTTCCGTACTCTGTCTCTATTTTGCCACACGCAACGTCGAGTGGGCGGAACTAAAAGTTATTCTATCCCGAGCGCAGGTGGCGCCCATCTTAGCCGCCGTCTTAGTCTCACTCTTTAGTTTTCTCACTCGAACCGCGCGCTGGGGAATTATTCTTCAACCCTTTCAAAAAATTTCTTTCGTGTCTCTCCTCCGCTGGCAAATCGGGGGACTGCTCATCAACAACCTGCTCCCATTGCGCATGGGAGAATTCGCCCGCGCCTATTGGGCCGGCCACAAAAGTTCCATCTCCAAAAGCAGCGTGCTCGCCACCATTCTCCTGGAACGTATTCTGGATGTGGGGACCATCGGCTGTATCGCCATTTTTATTCTTACCCTTTTGGGGAAGGGCGGGCCCCTATTAACTCCGGGGACACTCTTTGTCTTTGGATTAACTCTCCTTCTGCTCTATTTTGTTTTAAAAACCTATTTTAACCGGCTGGGACAAATCCCTTTTAAAGAAAAATTAGAAAAAGTTCTGCCCGAAAAAATAAAGCATTTCTTAAGAAAATTTCTCTCCGGCTTACAGGTCATTAAAGACAAAAGAGAGATCGCCAAACTCCTTGCGATCTCCCTAATTACCTGGTGCATCGATATCACCTCTATCTATATCATGGCTGGCTCTCTCTCCATCCACCTCAGCTGGTTCGGAGCCGGTTTTACTATTGTGGGTCTGGTCCTAGGAGTCATGATCCCAGCCGCTCCGGGAGCCGCCGGAACTTACGAAGCGGGCGGCGTCATCGCCTTAACGCTTCTCGGCACCGATAAAACCCTAGCCCTCTCTTTTATCCTTCTCCTCCACGCTGTTCAATACCTCTTCGTTCTTATCATCGGAATTCCCATCCTTATTGCCGAAGGCTTTAGCCCCAAAAAACTCCTCCAAAACAACAACAATCAATAGGACAGAACTATATAAATAGGGACAGCGCCTTATTTATGTTACAAATAGGGCGTTGTCCCTATTTATTTGAGCAGTTGAGTGAGGACAGCTTTCTGGAGGTGGAGACGGTTTTCCGCCTGTTGGAAGACAATGGAACGCGGCCCATCCATTACTTCTTCGGTAATTTCTTCGCCGCGGTGGGCTGGCAGGCAGTGCATCACTACTGCGTCTTTTTTAGCGAATGCTAAAAGGTCGGTGTTAATTTGGTAGGGCATAAAAATTTGTTTTCTGCTCTCTCTTTCTTCATCTTTTCCCATGGAAGCCCAAACATCGGTGTAGACGACATCCGCTCCAAGGACAGCTTCGGTGGGGTTCGTAATCAGTTCCAGTTTGCCACCGCTTTTTTGGGCAAATTCGTGCCCTAGAGCCACATATTCCTTTTCCGCCGTATAATTTTTGGGACTAGAGACCACTATAGGCATTCCTATTGTAGTGGCCGCCAAAATTAAGGAATGGGCCATATTGTTTCCATCCCCAACATAACAAATCTTTATATTTTTAAGTTCCTCAAAGGAGTTCAAATTCTTTTGTTCATAAATCGTGAATAGGTCGCACAAGACCTGGCATGGATGTTCTTTGTCCGTTAACCCGCTAATTACAGGCACCGTAGCGTTTTTACCCAGTTTTTCCACATCTTCGTGCTTATTCGCGCGGATCATAATTCCATCTACATAAAAGGAAAGAATTTTGGCTGTATCGGCAAAAGTTTCGCCTCTTTT
>JAHFCA010000055.1 GCA_023249715.1 Elusimicrobiota bacterium | reverse complement strand
CCGGGTTTTCTTTAATGATGGAAGCGTTGGGACTCGCCTCTATGACGGAGCTCCCATTGGTGATTATAGATTGCCAAAGAGGCGGCCCCTCCACGGGGCTTCCCACTAAAACAGAACAGTCCGATCTGATGCAAGCGATATTTGGCGGCCATGGAGAAGCCCCGCGGGTAGTTATGGCGCCATCCAACGTAAAAGATTGTTTTTTTGGAATTATTAAAGCTTTTAATATCGCGGAAAAATATCAGATTCCCGTGATTATGCTTTCGGACCAGTCTCTCTCTCAAAGAACCCAAACCTTTACGCGTCCGAAATTGAACGCAATCGAGATACTGGACCGCCTTAAAGCCAATTTAAACTCTTCCCGTGAGGAATATTTTCGATATCAAATTACAGAAAACGGCGTATCCCCCGTGGCTATTCCCGGAAATCACAGTACAACCTACGTCGCTACCGGGTTAGAACACAATGAACATGGAGATCCAAACTACACTCCCGCCAATCATTTTAGAATGACCACAAAAAGACACAAAAAATTAGAATTGATCGCAAAAGAAAAAGGATTTACGCGCCGTTTTGGAGATGAACAAGCGAAAGTGGGAATTATTTCTTGGGGATCTACGGAAGGACCCATAGAAGAAGCGATTCGAAAAGCGAATCAATGCGGCTACGAAGTGGCGGCCCTGCAAGTAAAAATGCTCCACCCCCTTCCCGACGACGAAATCCGCCATTTCCTGGGTTCTGTGCAGCATGTGATTGTTCCAGAATTAAATTTTACCGGACAATTGAACCAAATTATCCGAGCGAAATATCTGTTGCCAACCATTCGTCTAAATAAATGCGCGGGGTTGCCGTTCACACCCGAAGAAATTTTCAATAAGATTGAGGAGGTCATTGTTAGAAACTAAAATGATTACGAACAAATCTACGAATGTGAATATAAAATCTATTGCCGATATTAAAAGCGCTGTGGCGCCTATTTGGTGCCCCGGTTGCGGAGATTTTGGAGTGCTCTCGGCTATTTATAGAGCTTTCATTGAATTGGACCTCGATTTAAAAAATACGGTGATTGTCTCGGGGATTGGCTGTTCGGGAAGGCTGCCGATTTTTACGAAGTGTTATGGTTTTCATGGAGTGCATGGACGGGTGCTTCCCACCGCTACGGGCGTAAAGCTGGCGAACCCAAATTTAAACGTGATTGCGGTGGGCGGAGATGGAGACGGCCTTGCCATTGGCGGCGGCCATTTCCCGCATGCGGCTCGGCGCAATGTGGATATGACCTATATTATGATGGATAACTCGGTCTACGGTCTTACCAAGGGACAAGGCTCTCCGACGACGGCTCCGGTTTTTGAACTTAAAGCGCTTCCTTATGGCGTTCAAGAAGAAAATTTAAACCCCATTGCGTTGGCGTTAGCGTACGATGTATCCTTTGTTGCCAGAGCTTTTTCCGGCCATATCGACCAGATGACAGAACTTTTTATTAAAGCGATCCAGCATAAAGGTTTTTCCTTTGTTCATGCCATTAGCCCTTGCACCGTTTTTAATGATACCTATAAATACTACCGTGAAAAAATTGTGGATATCCCCAAGGAACACGACGCGCATAATAAAAAAGCCGCTCTGGATTTATGGCAAACCATTGGGAAAGTGTATTTAGGAACATTTTACGAATCCGAAGCCGCCAGAACGGATTTAACAACGACTCTGAAAAATTTAAGTGAAACTCTGCAAAAAAAAGGAAAAATTTCCACTGAAGATTTGCTCGACCAATTTTTTTGAAAATCTATAAGGAGATGTAGTACGATATGCAAACTATGAGTGAAACCACGCAAATACAAGATTCCCAAAAAGCTCCGATCCACGCCCATACCGGGTTGGAAGATATTATTGCGGCGGATTCCTCTATTTGTTTTATAGACGGGCCTCGTTCGCGCCTTATTTACAGAGGCTATTCGATTAACGATTTGGCGGAAAAATCTAATTTTGAAGAAGTCTTATTCCTTTTACTTTTTAAGAAACTTCCCAATAAAACAGAATTAAAAGATTTTAGCGAACTCGTATGTAAAAACAGGGCCTGCCCCAAAGAACTATTAGAGATTCTGAAGACTATTCCAAAAACCGCTCATCCCATGAGTGTGCTGCGCACCCTGGTTTCCGCCGCTTCTTTTTATGACCTCCAAGCGGAAATGATGAGCGCCGACTCCAATTTAGAAAAGGCCATTCGTTTGACTGCCCAAATTCCCACGATTGTCGCCGCTTGGGACCGCATTAGATGCGGAAACAATCCCATAGAACCAAAACAAGATTTAAGCCACGCCGCCAACTTTCTTTATATGCTGCAAGGGAAAGAAGCGGATCCCGCTTTTGCAAAAGCGCTTGACAGCTATCTGGTGATGTTAGCCGACCACGAATTGAACGCATCTACTTTTACCGCGCGGGTTACCGCATCCACTTTGTCCGACTATTATTCCGCAATTACGAGCGCCATAGGAGCGTTAAAGGGACCTCTCCATGGAGGAGCGAACGAACAAGTTCTAAAAATGCTGCTCGAGATTAAAGAGGTTAGCCACGTTGAAAATTACGTGAAAAAAGCTTTTCTCGAAAAAAAGAAAATTATGGGGTTTGGACATAGAGTTTATAAAGTTTTAGACCCGCGCTCTCCTCTCCTAAAAGAAATTTCTAAAAATATCTGCAAAAAAACTCATAATGAAACATTGTTTGAAATTTCGGAAAAATTAGAAGCGATGGTCGTCTCCGCTAAAAAACTCCCTTCGAACGTGGATTTCTTTTCCGCGACACTGCTCTACTCGATTGGGATTCCCGCCGATTTATTCACTCCTATGTTTGTGATGAGCCGGCTGGCCGGATGGAGCGCTCATTACATGGAACAAGTGTCCGATAACCGCTTGCTGAGACCCAGAGCGGAATATACGGGTCCCATGGATCTGCCTTTTATCTCTATTGATAAAAGATAATTCATAAAAAATCCCTTAAACCCAAATTTTGCTATTCTCTGTCTAATGGAAGATTTAGAAAAAAACAGATTTGTAAGAAGGCTTTGGGAAAAAGACGCAACCTTATGGAAAACAGAGCCTAAGGAGTTGCTCCAGATTTCCAACTCTTTAGGATGGCTTACCGTGGTAGATTGGATGATCCCCAAACTTAAAGAGATTACCGATTTTGCCGTATCTATAAAATCTCTGGGGTTTAAAGATGTGGTGCTTTTAGGAATGGGAGGCTCCTCTTTAGCCGCGGAACTTTTTAGGGCCTCTTTACCCAGCCAAGAAGGCTATCCCGCTCTCCATGTTTTAGACAGCACCGATCCCGATTGGATTGACAATTTAGAATGTTCTATCCATCTATCAAAAACTCTTTTTATTTATGCGAGCAAATCCGGAACAACCATTGAACCAGCGAGTTTTTTTAACTATTTTTACGATCGCACCAACCAAAAAGGGGAACAATTTATCGCCATTACAGACCCCGGAACTTTTTTGGAAAAGTTTGCAAAGGAAAAACAATTTCTAAAAATATTTTTAAATCCTCCCGATATTGGAGGGCGCTTTTCCGCTCTTTCTTACTTTGGATTGGTTCCCGCGGCTCTGGGGGGAAAAGATATTGGTGCTTTGGTGAAGAGCGCTAAAAGCATGATGGAACAGTGTCAGAAAGATTCAGTGGATAAAGAGAATCCCGCTGTCAGCTTGGGCAGCGCCTTGGGAGAACTCTATAAACAAGGAAAGGATAAACTTACCTTTATTCTCCCTAAATCGTTAGAAACTTTAGGACTGTGGATAGAACAATTGATCGCGGAGTCGAGCGGAAAAGATGGAAAAGGGCTGGTGCCTGTGGTTGGAGAAGAACTGTTAGATCCAAAAAGTTACGGCAAAGACAGAGTTTTTATTAGGATTAAAAATTCTTCTCCAAAACTACCGTCGGAAGAAAACCTTTGGAAAAAATTAGGGGAAACGCATCCGCTCATAGAAATTGAAGTGCCGCAGCCGACCGATTTAGGAGGAGAATTTATTCGTTGGGAAATTGCGACAGCGACGGCTTGCGCGCTTATGGGAGTGAATGCGTTTGACCAACCGGATGTTCAATTGGCCAAAGACCAAACAAAATATATTCTCTCCAGAATTGTAAAAGAAGGTGGACTTACCATGGAAAAACCTCACTATGAGAATGAGGATTTTCAAATGAGAATGAGCAGGGCGGCGCAAAAACAGGTTCCTCTACCCCCAGCGGAGGACCCTCTGAACCCTTTAAAAACAATTTTAAAGAATGCGCAGCCCCACCAATATATAGGGCTTTTAGCTTTCTTACCGAATGATTCTGCCACAGAAAACACCCTGAATTCCATGCGAAATAGTTTGCGGACTCAAACCGGACTCGCCACACTTTTTGGATTTGGACCCCGTTACCTCCATTCTACAGGGCAACTGCATAAGGGAGGCCCAAACCATGGCCTCTTTATTTTGATTACAAAAGAATCTAAAAAACCAATTCCTATTCCGGGAGAGAAATATAGTTTTGAAGAGTTAGAGCTGGCCCAGGGAGTGGGGGACTTCCAAGCTTTGGAAGGAAAGGAGCGTCCCGTGATCCATTTTCATCTCAAGGCTCCATTCTCAAAATCTCTCACTTCTCTAAGCAATAAATTATGCGCCCATAGCTCAGTTGGATAGAGCGTTCGGCTTCGAACCGAAAGGCCGTAGGTTCAAATCCTACTGGGCGCACTAGCCTGAATAATTCAGTTTCGGGATTGCTTCATTTGTAGCTGAAGATTTCTTAAATTATTTTCAGCGTCTCTCAGAGGCTTTATTTGAAGCGCCTTTTTAAAATGGAACTCCGCCTCTCTATAATGCCGTTGCGCCACTAAAATAATCCCTAAATTATTATGAGGCTCCGCAAGCTGATTATTTAAATTGAGAGCCGCTTCATAGCGCTCTTTAGCCTTGAGAAAATTTCCTTCTTTTAGATATTCATTCCCTAAATTATACTGAGCCCTGGTATTTTTAGAATAGAGCTGAACCGCTTCTTGCCAGGGACTTAAAGGGTCTTTAAATAGATACGATCTTTTCCAAGAGAGCAAGGAAAGAACTAACACATAAACGAGAAAAATGGGGAGCGCTTTTTGAGTACGACTCCGCGCATGGTGGGTGAGCGACCCGAGCAGAAGAAAAAATCCCCAACAGGGTAAATAGAGCCGCCTTTCCGTCATGGCATCGTTTATAGGAAATAGGGAAGAGGTGGGGGATAACGTGACAAAGAACCACAAAAGCGAAAACCAGACCCATTTTTTATAGAGTGGAAATCTTATTGCAAATCGTATTGCGAGCAATAAAAGTCCCGCCAAAGCAAAAAGGCTGGAGAGAGTTCTGGAATCAAAAAGGCTCTGCGACGGTTCTATAAAATGGTCGACACTCTGCCCTAAAGGCAATAGTAACAGTTGAATGTATTTTAAAATACAGTACGGCTGGGTTAAAAAATAAGTGAGGCGCGTCCAATGAGAAAACGGGTCCGTAACCCGGTCCCCCAACCCTCCTAAATAAACCACTCTAAAAATTAAAAAACTAATTAAAAGAGTCCAATAACTTAGATGTATCCAGATCCGTTGCTTTATTTGGGATCTGGGTAAAAACAAAAAATCGAAGCACAGCGCCATAGCCGGAAACGTGACCCCAATAGGTTTAGACCAAAAACAGAGAATAAAGGTAAAAATGGAGAACGCCCCATAGAGCCTATGCTCTTGAGATTTCATAAACAATAAAAGTGAAAGTAAATAAAAAAGAGTGGAGAGCCCATCGGCTCGGCCGCTAATATAAGTAGCCACCTCCAACTGCAAAGGATGCGCGCAAAATAGAAGCGCGATAAAAAACGCTAGGCTGGGAATTTCTTTTTGAAAATTTAATTTTATGAGGCGTTGCGTGAGTAAAAAGAGGACGACGCTCGCGCTACTGTGAACCAAGAGGTTGAGGGCGCGGTACCCCACGGGGTTAAAACGAGCAAGAGAATAGTTGAGAGCATAGGTCAAAAAGGTGATGGGACGGGAGGGATCGTTCTGCCCCATTCCAAAACCAGAGCGAGTGATTAATTTTTTTAAAATTTGGGAGAGATCTTGAATATCTAAATTGCTGACGATATTGGCAAAGTCATCAAAAAAGAAAGGATAAGAAAGCGTATGAAAATAGAAAAACCACGGGAGAATAAAAAGAATAAAGAGGATGACTTTTTTAGATTCCGAATTTTCCACTTGAAAATTTATAGATTCCCTGCTAGACTTACCTCCACGAGTTAGAGATTCACCCGGCAGATTTATTGGCCCAGTGGCGGATTCATTATACGAATCTCTAACTCCCACTGGGCAAATTTTTTATATGAAACGTAAGCTTGCTATTTTAATTCTGGCCTTAACGGTCTCTTGCGCTCACAGCCCTCTTTTGGCTGCGACCTATACCTCCTTAGAGCCTCAATTGCAAAAAGAATTTAATGCGCTCCTGGATGAGGCTTTTAACTCCTACATTAACAAAGATTACACAAAATCGATGAAACTTTTTCAAAGAGCTTTGCAGATGGTTCCGGGGGACAAAACCGCTGAAAAAGGGTTCAGCGAATCCCAAGTAAAACTTGAAGATCAGCAGAAAGAAAAAATGAAAATTGTCCGGCAACGGATGTCTTTTGTAAAAGAGGAGATAAAAAAAGAAAATTGGATGGAAGCGATTGACCATGTTCATTGGTTGTTTGCTAATTCTATTAACCCCGCGGAAGTGCAAGCGCTAAGAGTGGAACTTGAAACAGCTCTGAGAAGAAAGATTGATAACTTCCCCGTGGCCTCAGCGGACAGGCTGATCTTTGAAGGATTTGTTTATTATTTGAACCGCAATTTTCCGGAAACCCTTAGAGCCTGGAAAGATGCCTCCACGATGGTTTCGAGCAACGTTAAACTCACCATCTACATTCAAAAGGTGGCTCAGATTTATAGAGAAACCGCTTATCATGAAATTGTGGTCTTAGGGGGAGAACGAGCCAAAGAGGCTTTTAATTCCGGCAATTATGAGGTCTCCGCAAATTTATGGAAAAAAATTATAGAGTTTGACCCACAAAATAACGAAGCTTTGGAAGGCATTCGTAAAACCGAAGAGCTGGCGAATAATAAAAGCAAAGAAGGGCTTATTAGCGACTATTATGATAAGGGCTTGGCCACTTTCTTAGAAGAAAATTACGCCGAATCCTTAAAAAGTTGGGAAGGCATTCTCTCGATTGATCCCGCCAATGAAGTAGCCAAAGATTATATCGCTAAAATTAAAGCGAAGGGGATTGTGCCCGCTCGGGAAATAGAAAAAAAAGTCTCCCCCGCCTTCCAGCAAGCGATGACTCTCTACGAACAAGAAAAATATGTCGCTTCCAAAGAACTATTTTTAAAAGTCTTAGAACAAAATCCCAAGGATAGGGAGGCAGAGGATTGGGTGGAAAAAATAAAGAAGACTCAAGCCCAAAAAGCGGAGGAACATTATCAGAAAGGTTTGATTAGTTATTCTCAAGGGAATAAAGATGAAGCTCTTAAGGAATGGGAAAAAGCTTTGGAAATCGACCCCAGCCATGGTCCTTCCCAAAGAACACTTTTAAAAGTTAAAGGCGCTGTCGCAAAGTGACCCTTCGCAAAAGAGATTTTCTGACAGCGCCTTAAAGCCAACAAAGGAGGAAGGTAACATGGGGGTCTTGAATTTGAGGAGGGTGGGATTTATTTTTTTAATGAGTTTGGGATTTTTGAGCGCTCTGGCGGCGGAAAATAGGGTAGACAACGTCGTGGTTACCGAATCCCCGGATGGGAACTCCGCCACGGTGGTCATAGAATCGGTTCAACCTTTAAAATATAAAATACAACAAATTAAGAATGCTCCGGTGGTGGAAATTCAAATAGAAGAAGAGATCTCCTGTGAATCGGAGCCTTTTCACCAAGCCGGAAAGTTGCTGATTAAAGAAATAAAATTCGCCTGTGAAAAATCTAAAAATAAAAAGGGCCCGGCGGAACTGCTCCACTCCATTTCCTTAATACTCGATGAAAAATGTTCTGTGAACGCCTCGCAAAAGGATTGGATTCTTTCCATTCAACTGAAGCGAGAAGGCAACCAAAGCTCTTTGCCGAGCCAAAATTTATCCGCCTACGGACTGCCTTCCGTAGAGCAAAATTTAGATGCCGGTCTTGCCTATGGATTAGATTTGGGAACTCCTAAGATGCTGCTGCCGTCACATCCTCGAGTAGACGATTTTATTCAGGTAGGATTAGCCAACAATAAAATGATTGAGATTACCCAGGAGGAA
>JAHFCA010000195.1 GCA_023249715.1 Elusimicrobiota bacterium | reverse complement strand
TTTCTTATCTCTTTTGGAGCGAGTCCCGCGGCCTTTAGCGCTTCATTCCAGGAAGGGAAATAAGGGTTCTTGCTCTTGAGACTATTCTTCACACTTGCATAAGCTCTAAAAATCTTAGCACCTAGTTGAGATGTGTTTCTCTGGGATTTTGACTGCACCGCGCCCACAGACAAATCTAATCCCGCTTTATGCGCTTCTTGGATCACTTGGATGATCTTCTCGCGAGACCAACTCTCTCTCTTTGTTAATGTCATTCCGCTTGTGACAACTCTGTAGATGTCAATACTCATGTGAACAAACGCCTGAACTGGAAGGATTGAAACCACGCTAGATGCGAGAAAAACCGCAAAGGATACAGAGATTATTTCAGGAGTAGTATGAGGTTGAAAAAGTTCAGTAAATTGGTGAGAGAAATAGTGTGTAAGATAAATATGGGACACCGCCATGCTGGAAAACAACGCAATGAGGTTGTTCTTTAATTGTTGTAACTCTATACTATTTCTTGGATGATGGTCTTTTATAAACTGTTTGACGCGGAACGTTTGTAACATCCATGTTTCCGCGGAAAGGGGAGCGTAGACTATCTTTACCAACGCCACCATCCAGTCTGGAGTGTCTGTTCTCTTAAATAGATTCTGAAAGAACTCGATCCCTCGTTCTAAGGTTTGTTTAACTTCTTTTTCTAGTTCCGCGTTTCTTTGTTCCACCATGCATTGGCTTTGAGAACGGAGTGTAAAGGCTTGAGCGGACTTAGCGGATGCGAAGGGAGGCAGAAGAATAGAACAAAGCAGAGCCGCCGCCACTAATAGGGCAGTGCTTTGTTTAAAGAGTCTATTTTGTTTTCTGAGCAAGAATTGGATCACAAGAATATTGTTCATCGTACGCGCGCGTTACGACTACTTAAGAGTATACGGATAACCGTTAAACTTTTCTCAAACTTTTTGTAACTAATTTGTAACATTATTCTGGCCTTAGTATAATGGCGGTGTTTAATTTAGGGGATGTAAGCGCCGGGGTAGCTCAGTCGGTAGAGCAACGGTCTGAAAAACCGTGTGTCGACGGTTCGATTCCGCCCCCCGGCACTGTTTCATTTTTGTATGTTCTGTTTTTGTTTGTTCGTTCTTTGTTTTATATTTTGTGGCGCTGAACCCATGGATTGTTTTGGGTTAAATAAAGCTTAAAAGAAGGAACTCCGTTTGAACCGGAGGCGGTCCCGCCGCTGTAACCAGGGACAAACCTTAGAGAATACTCACTAGCGTTAGGCAGCTGGGAAGAGTGTAAGGGGAGGGTGATCTGGGAGCCAGAAGACTTACCACAAAATAGAAGGTTGGAAACGAGTTTATTTCTAAACCCTTCAGTAATTATGGGATCAAGGAGCAGGGTGCAGTCCTTAACGGTAGTATTGTCGTTAAGGATTTTTTATTTTTATGAGCATTGAAAATTTATATTTAGTAAGGCACGCGCGGAGCGCGCTCCATGGGAAATATTGCGGATCTATAGACGCGCCTTTAAACGCGTATGGGAAGAGGCAGGCGAATGGTTTGCGCCGAGTCTTTTCTAAAAAAAGAATAGATATCTGTTTTGTGAGCGATTTGAAGCGAACGACTCAGACTTTAGACGCGATTCTAAAAAATAGGGACTGTTTTATTTTAAAATCTCCCAATATTCGGGAGATCCGGTTTGGAGAGTGGGAGGGGAAAAATTATAAAACTGTTTCGAGGCTATACAAAAACGATTATAATTTGTGGATGAAAAAACCTTATCTCATTCAATTTCCCGGAGGGGAAAGTTTCTCCGAATTCTATAAGCGCGTAGAGCAATTCTATAAGTTTCTTGTTGAAATTAAATCTAAGAATGTTTTGATTGTGGCTCATGGGGGAACAATTGCCGCGCTAAAGTTGATTTTGCTAGATTTGCCTAAGAGCCAGTTTTGGTCTTTAGCGCCCAGGAACGCGGAAATTTTCCATTTAAAAAAAACGCGCGGGAAAAAGTGGTTCCAATGGGTAAATTGATTTTTGTTTTGGGCGGGGCCCAGAGCGGTAAGAGCAGAATTGCTTTGAATTTTGCAAAAAATGGAAAGGGGAAATCCGCTTTTGTGGCGACCTGTTTACCTGTGGATAGAGAGATGAATGAAAAAATTAAGCGGCATAGAGAGGAAAGGCCCAAGAATTGGAGCACCGTAGAGGCGGGCAATACCCCTTTTGCGATTAAAATGGAGAAAGGGGATGCGACTACCATTTTAATTGACAGTTTAACTTTGTGGGCGGCGCGATGCGTGGAGAAGAACTGGAACAGAAAAGAGGTGGAAGAGAGAGCGTCCGCATTTGCGCGAGAGATTAAAGAAAAATTTGCGCGGAGCATTGTGGTGTCGGATGAAGTGGGTTTGAGTATTGTGCCGGATGTGAAGAGCGCTAGAAAATTCCGGACGCTTTTGGGGAGTGTGAACCAAATTTTTGCGCGAGAGGCGCAGAATTTTTATGTGGTGTTCGCGGGGGTACCGGTGTGTGTAAAAAAGTAAAGAGGGGGAGTGTATGAATGATTTTAGTTTGATTGAGGAGACAGTTAAAAATATTGAACCGCTAAAAGAGGAGTGGTTTACAAAATCTAAGGCGAGGTTAGACCAGTTGACAAAACCTTTGGGAAGTTTGGGGCGGTTGGAAGATGTGGCCATAAGAATTTGCGCTATTTTACAAAAAGAAAAATTTCAATTTAAGCATAAAGTTATTTTTACTCTGGCGGCGGACCATGGCGTGACTCAAGAAGGGGTGAGCGCTTATCCGGCAGAAGTAACCCCGCAAATGGTGCTTAATTTTTTGCGGGGAGGAGCCGGCATTAATGTT
>JAHFCA010000194.1 GCA_023249715.1 Elusimicrobiota bacterium | reverse complement strand
TCCGACAGATGCTTCATCAACTCTTTTTGTTCCCCTTCCACAATCTTAAAATTGATCGATTTCTCTAAACGATAGGCTTGGATAAAGAGGGACAGCGCCCCAATATCTCGGGACGCTGTCCCTCTCAGATATTCCACCCACTCTCCCAAACTCATCTTTTTATTGAGATAATTGTTCTTAAACTGATCTAACTGCTTTAACTCGTCCGTATAGATTTCATTTTTTTGCCGCTCCAAATCTTTTCCCAGATGGTAATACCATGTATCCACCTCCCGAACTCGCGTTAAACTATCTTTAAACGCCCTCACTTGCTCCAAATAAGGCTCCTTCTCTTCTACCCCATAAAATTCCACTCCGTCCTGAGATAAACCACCCAACTCCACTCCCGTAATTAATCCTTCCCTCAATAAATATCCGGCTACGCTCAAAACACTTTCTCTATCGGGATATTTTCTCCACTTCTCAATTCCCTTTAAAACTCCTTGAGATCCTTCCACCCCTACCAAAGAAATTCCGGTATTCCCCAGCTCTTTTAAAAGCGAAGCTATATTTTTCTGCACACTGTACACATCGTGCGCGTCCTGAATTTGAATGATAAGGGGTTGGTTGGGAATAATAGAAACCCTCTCTATCTCTCCATACCGCTTGATCTTAGAGAGTGAATCTGCAGAAAATAGGGACAGCGCCCTATTTTCTCTAAAATAAGGGGCTGTCCCTATTTCCGATGACGCAAAGGCTAATTCTAGCGGCTTGGTCTCTTTCTTAAACTCCTCCACACTCCTACGCCGCTCCTCCCAAAATGAGGCTTGCGCGAAGGGGGCAAAGAGAGTGGTAAAAAGAAAGCTTATGGCCACTATAAACCCAGTGGTCTGCAACAAGCTTCTATTGCGTTTAAGATTCCAAAATTGAATCATTGTAATCGTTTACATTTTCGCCCATATAAATTACTTCTCCCGCCTAGTAACGCCGAAACTCTGAAAAAGACACCTCTACTACAAAAAATTATATGAAAATCGGTCAAAACTTTTCTCAAACATTCTGTAACATTTTTGTAACATTTTTTAGGCGATTACAATGCTGCGTAATCGCCTTAGTCAAACGAAATATTTTTTTATTTTTCTGGCTATTTTTTAGTTATTTAATGAGGATTGTTTTTTGGCGCGTTTACGCAGGTTGGAATCTAAAATTCTTTTTCTCAGGCGGATACTCTTAGGAGTGACTTCTACTAACTCATCCTGGCCAATATATTCAATGGCGAGTTCCAATGTCATCTCTCGGGGCGGGGTTAAAATAATGGCATCGTCGGTTCCAGACGCTCTCATGTTTGTTAACTTTTTCGTCTTACACGCGCTAAGATTTAAATCTTCATCGCGAGCGTTTTCACCTATAACCATTCCCACATAGACATCCACGCCCGGCCCCACAAAAAGATCTCCCCGTTCCTGGCAATTATTCAACCCATAGGAATTGGTGATTCCCGCTTCCATACAAACTAAGGATCCATGCGAATCGGTTTGATTAAAATCTTCCTGAATGGGTTTATATTCATCAAAAACATGGTGAAGAATGGCGGTCCCCCGAGTGCGAGTCATCATTAAACCTTTTAAGCCAATCACTCCCCGGGTAGAAATTTGGTATTCAAAATGAAGTTCTCCGGTAGGGCTCTGTAACATATTCTTCAACATTCCTTTACGACGGCCAATCTCTTCAATAATAGTTCCCTGATATTCAGAAGGAACTTCTATCACCAAAAATTCAAAAGGTTCACATTTAATTCCATCTTTTTCATGGAGAATAACTTCGGGTTTAGAAACTTGCAGCTCATACCCTTCCCGCCGCATCTGTTCAATTAAAATGGCCAGGTGTAGCTCTCCCCGGCCCGATACTAAAAAAGAATCGGGACTGTTGGTTTCTTGAACCCTTAGAGAAACATTCGTCTCGATCTCCTTAAATAAACGGTCTCGCAATACGCGGGACGTAACATACTTGCCTTCTTTTCCCGCAAAAGGGCTGGTATTCACCTCAAACGTCATCCGCACGGTAGGCTCGTCTATGGAAGGGGGCGGCAATGGCGCGGGACGCGCGGGATCCGTTAACGTATCCCCAATTCCAATGTCGTCAAAACCGGCTACGGCCACAATTTCTCCCGCCAAGGCAAACTCCACTTCAGAACGATTAAGTCCTTCGTATGTTAATAGTGAAATTATTCTTTCCGCATGTTGGTTCCCCGTCTTTTTTACTAAGAGAACATTTTCCCCTTTACGAATAGATCCGCTGGAAATTTTACCAATCCCCATTTTCCCCTTATAAGCATCGGGCAATAACGAAAGTATTAAAATTTGCAGAGGCCCATCCGGATTCACCTTAGGCGCGGGAATTTTATTCAGAATGGTTTCTAAAAGAGGAGTAATATCGGAAGAGGGCTTCTGCGGGTCTAACGTTGCCGTTCCATTCACTGCCGATGTGTAAACAATGGCAAAATCCAGTTGATCTTCGCTGGCGTTGAGCTCGCAAAACAGATCGAAAGTTCTGTTGACTACTTCCGCAATCCGGGACTCCGGTCTGTCAATTTTATTGATGACGACAATCACCTTTAATCCCAGCTCCAAAGCTTTTCGCAGCACAAACCGCGTCTGCGGCATGGGACCGTCTTTGGCATCCACTAAGAGCAAAACTCCATCCACCATGCGCAAAGTTCTCTCCACTTCCCCGCCAAAATCCGCGTGGCCGGGTGTATCCACGATATTAATCTTGGTATCGTTATAAACAACGCTCGCGTTCTTAGCCCGAATGGTGATTCCCCGCTCCCGTTCCAAATCCATAGAATCCATTACCCGCTCCCCCATCTCTTC
>JAHFCA010000193.1 GCA_023249715.1 Elusimicrobiota bacterium | reverse complement strand
CTCGCACCCCATTTTAGGTTTAACTGAGGCAAGTTGAATCGATGGAGTCGTTGACCCAAGGCAGGGAGAGGTTTTACGGAACCATTAAAGAGCGGGAGTTTCTTTTTACTAAAATAGAGTTTCCCATTTTGGATCGAAGGAGTCATCCCAAAATATTCACCCCAAACCGTTAAGATGTTCTTTGGGGTTAATCCACTTTCAGAAATATCAAATGGAGATTGTTCTATCGCAAATTTTCTTGCTTCACCATCGGTATAAATGGCCTTCACCCTTTGACCCACTCCCGCAAAAAGTATCGGCAGCGCCTTTGTTATAGAGTGGGGATTCCCCTGCGCATCCATTCCAATTGCGCTTCCGGGCATGGACCGTAACATGTCCACTCTCTCTTTATAGAAAGCATCTTTAAAAGATAGTTTATCTTTTGGAGTGAATGGTTCTATCTGAAGAATAAAGTTAACTCGGGATTGGTTTCCTTGGTAAGCCCCCAGCAGGTAATCTTTCCCCTCTTTCTTAACTGGTCCTACAAAAGAGAGCCTGTTTTTAAGCGCGTCAATAAGAGCGGCAATGTTTTCTTGGGAGGGTTTATCTTCAACTTTAAGATTTTCCAGGTTCTTGGTATAGGTTTCTAAATTTTTAATTGCGGGAGGTTGAAGGCGGGACTCCTTAAAAAGACCAGCCTGGGCAAAAGGAGAAGTTACAACCGTAAATAGAAAACTCACCGCCACCAAAAGCGCAGTCAGTTTTAAAGAGGTCTTATTCCGCTTTTTAATCCAAAATGAAATCATATCCCTTGAAAACGTTTACACACTTTCCTCAAAAATAAAGCGGAGGTCTTTTCCGCTGCTTTAAAAAGTCTACAAACTTAACAAGAAACTTTTCTCAAACAAAATGTAACTTTTTTGTAACTTTTTTTGTACGATATATGGGAATTTTAAAGAGATAACCCATGAAACAAAAAAAGGTTATTGAACAAGTAAGGGCGCATCTCAAAACAATCTTGCAATTATCTAATCACTATGGAGTACGCAATGTGCGGTTGTTTGGGGCGGCCATTCTGTTTTTTATTCTTCTGAATGTTCCTGTTTTGGCAGAGAGCTATTTTTCTATTCTTGCTGGACCTTCTTTAAGCTTTTCTCAAGATATCAAATATAAGAAATTCGATGGCAATCGAAAATTAATTGATAGAAAACTCGTAGATTCTCAGACGTTGCTGAGGTTTAAAATGGCAGTAAAGTATACTCTTTTCTTTCATAAAAATTTTGGAGTAGAAAGTGAATTTTTCTATGGTCAGGATATTGCGGCTATCGATATCAATGAAGATAAAGTTATAGAAACTCCTATAAAACAAAACCGGTATGCCCTGTTACTTTCCTTTCTTGTGAGGGGAACTCCTAAATATTTACGAAATTGTTCAGTCTATTTTGGATGTGGAGCGGGGGGAATGTATTCCGATTTTGATTTGGTTGGCAATGGATGGGGGTATGGAGGGCAGTTCTTCACTGGGATAGATTTTCCTCTTAGCAAAAAAGTGAATCTCTTTGTGGAAACAGCATACATTTGGGCTCCAGATGTAAACGATTTTGGTGGTTCTCCCGGAAATCACTATAAAACTTCCGGAAACCCACGCTATAATTTGGCTACCAGAATTTTTGGCCCCCACAACGACACCCAAATTATCTCCTTCATGGTTGGAACCCGCTTTAAATTAACAAAATAAACTGTAAAGAAGGGACAAGCTGGGTTTTTAGAGAAATCTGATGTGCTCATTGACCAAATTAGAGCCATAGATAATAAAAGGTTTCAAAAATTCTTATTTTTGATTTAGGAATTTCTTAAGCTCCTGTAGTCCCAACACGGCTTCTTTATTCCCTTTCTCTTTATGGAGTTCATAAGTTTTTCTGGAGCGCTCTCCTACACAAGTTAGAGGATGCCAGACATGAAATTGTATGGCGCGGTGAGTAATCCACTTAAGTTTTAAACCGTTGAGCAAAAATCTTCTTTCGATATCTGTGTCTTCTCCTAATCCTGGTTCTTTAAAGGATTCATCAAATCCATTCACTTCCCAAAGCCATTTTTTGTGAATAGAAAAATTAGACCCTAACACGGTGGGGGGATGATAAAAAGATTCTGAAATCTTAACGAGCCAAGAGGGAAAATAAAGACCTTGGTCTCCATAATCTATTTTTCTGGACCAACCATTTCTTAAAACCCAAAAAGGGGACTCTAATTTTCCGTTCCTAATATCTTCCAATGTTAATTTTTCGCTCACTGTCTCCATTAAATCTACGCGGCGGCCGCAAAGCGCTGTTTTTTCTTCTTGGCTTTCGTAATGGGCTCGAACAAAATGGGGATGGGGAACGCAATCGCTGTCGGTAAATATAAGAAAATCCGAATGCGCTTCTACAATAGACCAGTTGAGCATGCGAATTTTACCCCAGCCACTGTCTGCCTGAAACAGATAGGTGCAAGGGAGGGGAACACTGCGGGCGAACTCGGCAAAGAGTTTTTCAATTTCCGGAGTCGAACCATCATCGGCCAGAATAATTTCAAAATTTTCTCCATCTTTAATAAAAAAACTTTGTCTGCGATACCCTTCTAAGCACAGTTTTAATACTTCCGGTTTATTATAAACCGCGATAACGACCGATATCTTTGGATTTAGGGCCTCATGGGTTCTCCATTTTTTCATCTGCATTATTCTAACACAAGCTTTAGGTTGACGCCTAGAGGTAAATGGTTTAAAATTGAAGTGACTGTTTGGAGGTAAACTAAAAAGCAATGTCCAGTGATGTTTTGGTGTTAAATCGGAATTTATATGCGGTGCATATTACTAGCTGGCGTAGGGCGCTCAGTTTGGTGTATATGGATCACGC
>JAHFCA010000192.1 GCA_023249715.1 Elusimicrobiota bacterium | reverse complement strand
AGATTCCTATTTAGAGGATTTTATCGAAGATCGCCAGGGACCCAACCCCACTCGAGCAGCCGTAGACTATTTAAAGAGACAGGAAATTGAAAATGTGCTCTCTACACTTTCCCAAAGGGAAGCGGAGATTATCCGTTTAAGGTTTGGGATTTCGAGCGGGTATCCCAGAACCTTGGAAGAGGTAGGCAAAATCTTTAATGTTACCCGGGAAAGAGTCCGCCAAATTGAAGCTAAAACCATCCGCAAGCTGCGCCACCCCTCCCGCTCCAAACGCCTCCGCGAATATTTGGAATAGGTTACATTTTCTTCCAATTTTGTTACAAAAAAGTTACAGAAATTTTGAGAATAGTTTCTGAGTCCTCTGCTATAGTTATGCGTAAGGAGGCTAACTATCGTGAGTCCATCAGAAATTATAGAAGTAGAGTATGAAGCGATTAAGAAGTTTAGCCAGGGGGATAGGAAATTAGCTCTAAAGGTGATTCAGGAATTAGGGGGCTTTATGCGCGAATATTTTCAGAAACAGTCCCCAAGAAAGGTAACCTCAGATGAGCTTTGTAATGTATTGGATGTAGTGACCATTCCCTGGAAGAATTGTTCTCAATCGGAATAAATTTAAAAGGAATCTGCGAGGGGAGGGACTTGAACCCTCAAGGGTTTCCCCATACGCACCTCAAGCGTACGCGTCTGCCAGTTTCGCCACCCTCGCTTCTGTCGCACCCTCGCGCTTCGCGCTCGGGCTTGATAGTCGCGGCGCAAAAGGAAGCGCCGCAATGCTCCTTAAGGGAAAACCTAAGGTTTTCCCTTAAACGATCCCTTTCCTAAGAGGTACTTTACTATTTAAATTCCAGCGGCTAACGGGGTTGGGTTTGAGGGACGCCAACTCTCTGTAGGACACTGGAACTAGATCTTCTAGTTTCTAAAATTGTTAAAAGCAGCGTCGTACAAATAAAAGCAATCGCCAGCCCCGCCGTTACTTTCTTCAAAAAGAGATTTCCCGAAGGGGCGGAAAAAAGCGATTCTGTTCCCCCTCCAAATATCCCGCCCATGCCCCCCGACTTCCCAGATTGAATTAAAATAACGATGACCAAAATAACACAAATAAGGATATGAAGTGTGAGAATTAGTCCGTACATAATTTAGGCTCCGTATTTAAGTAATTTTCCCGCGTTTGCCAAGGCTAAAGGCATAATTTCTGTAGACGAAATTCTTCCTAGGAATCCTTCTTTAGCGCATTGATATTCCGTAAATCTTTCTGGCCCTCTATAGTGGGCTTTTTTCGAATAAATAATGGTAGGCACGGGATGCCAAGAGTGGCCGCTAAAAGCGCAAGGAGTGGAATGGTCTCCAGAAACAACAATAACATCCGGATCCATCGCTCTTAATTTTTCTATCTGATGGTCCATCTCTTCGATGGCCTTAACTTTCTTTTCAAAGTTGCCGTCTTCTCCAGCCGAGTCTGTCGCTTTAAAATGTAAGAAAAAGAAATTAAATTTATTCCAATTTTCCTTTAGAGTTTCAAATTCTCCGGCTAAGGTTTGTTCTTTAGAATCAAGTATCGTCATCCCCACAAGGCGAGCCAAACCACGGTACATGGGGTAAAGCGCGATGGCGGCCGGATCTAATTTATAAATTTTAGAAAAGGACGGTAAGTTTACCATTTTTGAAAAACCGCGCAGCAAAAGACAATTCGCCCTGGTTTCCCCTTTTAACCGATTGCGGCATTCTTCTAGAAATCGGTTTACCACTTCTGCCGATTTAGAGGCTTCGTTCTTTAAAGTTTTAGCGGGAATCGGAGGAACCCCTTCTTTTTGCGGGTCTGCGTCGGTTAAAAAATCAGAAAGACCTTCCCCTCTAAAAATAATAGAGACCCTGTGTTCTTTGACGGGTTGAACTAAAATTTCTGTCCCATCTATTTTTAAACCCGACAGTTTTTTGCAGAGTCTTATGTTTTCTTCCGTTGGAATTCTTCCGGCTCTTCTATCTGTTAAGACTCCTTTATCTAAATCTAGGGTCGCAAAGTTTCCGCGGGCTGTAAGATCTTGTGGAGTTAAAGGAACATCAATGCCAACAGTATCGAGCAATCCTCTTCCTATTAAATAGCGGATGGGATTGTACCCAAAAAGTCCTAAATGTCCCGGGCCGCTGCCAGGGGTAATTCCAGAGGCTACGGGATCTTGTACGCCGCAGGCTGAAACCTGGGCTAACGCGTCTAAATTAGGATGGACGCTCGCTTCCAGCTCTGTCTGTTTTTTATCTGGGTGGATACTTCCCCCTAATCCATCCATAACGATCATAACAATCTTTGCCTCGGTGGGAACGGCGAGTTGTTCTATGAGTTCTTGTCTATCCATAGTTTTATTTATACGCTCTCTATCGCTTCAATTCCTGGAAGCGATTTACCTTCTATAAATTCTAAGCTGGCTCCCCCGCCTGTAGAAACATGGGAAATGGAATTTTTCATGCCGCAACTATTGAGAGCTGCAATCGAATCTCCTCCTCCTACCACCGTATAAGCTCCTCTTTGAGTGGCTTTGGCTACAGCTTTAGCGCACTGAAGAGTGCCACGACTAAATTCTGGAATTTCAAAAATTCCTAAAGGGCCATTCCAAAATATGGTTTTGGCGTTAGAGAGGGTTTTTTCTATTTGTTCTATCGATTTAGGACCGATATCCACTCCAATCCAACTCTCCTGAATATTTTGGTCCGGGGTTGTTACGGTTTTACTCCCCGCTTCTATTTTTTGAGTGGTCACATGGTCTAGAGGCAATTTAATTTTAGATTCCGAAGGGTCTAAACTCTGCGCAAGATTAATTTTATCCGCTTCTAAAAGAGAATTCCCAATCGAGAAACCTTTTGCCTTTAAGAAGGTATAGGA
>JAHFCA010000054.1 GCA_023249715.1 Elusimicrobiota bacterium | reverse complement strand
GGTTCCACTAAATTGCCAATTGCAATGGCATCCGCAGCCACGTGCATCCCCACAGATTTCATGACGGCAATAGAACGCGCTTGGGAGAGGCGCGCTCCATTTAAACGAGCCGCCGCCAACGCTTCGTTGTTGGCAATTTGTCCTAAGATGCCGTAACGGAGGAGTAAATCTCGGTTGGCATAGATTGCATCAAAGATATCAGACACAGGGGAACCTGGATATCCCGTAAGAAGGGCAACCCCTCCTTCTAATCCCCCTTTTAAGATGAGCTCATTGCCGTTAAAAACCTGAAATCCTGACTCACTCGAAAATCTCGGATCGGCCATAAATCCCCCTTTAAGAAGTTCTCTGCAACAGTTCGGTCGCATGTTTTAGAGAAACAGAAGTTGGTTCTTCCGATTCCTTTAACACGCCGCCGAGCATGCGCGCCACCTCTTTCACTCTTTCTTGCTCTCCTAATTTCTCTATCCAAACCTCTGTAGACCCAGAGGCTACTTTCTTCTTAACAGAAATATGATTCTCCGCAAAAGCAGCAATTTGGGGAAGGTGAGTAATCATTAAAATCTGGTGGGATTGGCTCAAAATTTTTAATTTTTCTCCTACCGCATAAGCAATGGATCCCCCTACTCCAGCATCGATCTCATCAAAAATAAGCGTAGAAACCGGGTCCACCTTCGCTAAAATTTTCTTTAAAGCAAGCATCACGCGGGAGAGTTCCCCTCCCGAAGCGATCTCTTTTAAGGGTTTCAGCCTCTCTCCGGGATTGGCATTAAAAAGAAACTCACACGTTTCTAAACCAGAAGGAGTCGGGACCAAATCTTCCCCTTTTTTTAATTCTACTTCAAACCCACACTTTTGAAATCCCAAATCTTTCAACTCTTTTTCCACCGCGCCAGACAAGGCTAGAGCCCCCTTTTCTCTTTTGGCGCTCAAGTGCTTGCTTTCTTTCATTAAACGGGCATAGGATTCTGCGCATTCTTTCTCTAAATCCTGGCGGTTTAAAGCATAGTCTTCCAATTTTTTAAGATCTTCCTCTATTTTTTCTTTATAAGCAAGAATTTCTTCGATGGTAGAACCGTATTTTTTCTTCAGTTTTGCCATTAAATCCTGGCGGCTATAGAGAGCGTCCAATTTTAGCGGATCCGCATGGACACCGTCTCTCAAACTGTCTACAGAGTTTAAACTCTTTTTCAATTGAATGAGAGCTGCTTCTACACTGCTCTTTTCTTCTCCCAAATTCACCCCAAAATTTTCAATCGCACCCAATAATTGGCTTACTTTCCCTAACCGATCCAATACCGATCCTTCCGCCCCATAGAGATGATCATAAATTTCATCGGCCGCTTTTCTTAACTTATCTCCGTTCTTTAACTGAGGCAGAAGTTTTTCCATCTCCTCCTCTTCCCCGCTCTGGAGTTTGGCCGCTTCTATCTCCCCCCGCTGATATTGGAACAAATCTATTTTTTGAACTCTCTCCTGCTCGGAAATTTGGCCCGCTTCTAATTCCGCTTTTTTTTCTTTCCAATTAGAATAATTCTGTTTTACGCTCTGACATAAATCCGCATAGAGCCCATATCCATCCAACAAATCTCTCTGTTGGGAAGATTTTAAAAGCAGCTGGTGGTCGTGCTGTCCGTGGATATCGAGCAAAAGATCACCGATAGACGCGAGTGTGGAAAGGTTTACCATTCGGTCATTGATAAACGCTTTCGACTTTCCTTTAAAATCCATCTCTCTGCGGATAATAAGGGTATTCTCCTCTTCCGCTTGCAACGAGAACTCTTTTAACAATTCCGGAACTCTTCTATTTTTACTTAAATCGAAGAGACCACTCACCGCGGCGCTGTCCGCTCCCTTACGCAAAACAGAACCGCTCACTTTTTCTCCTAAAAGAAACGTGACCGCTCCCAATAATATAGACTTCCCCGCTCCCGTTTCCCCCGTCAAGACATTCAGTCCATCCGAAAGTTTTAGTTGTAAGGATTCTATAAGAAGATAGTTCTTAAGTCGTAATTCTACCAACATCCAAAATTTATCGTTTTTTATCGTTCGCCCCAGCGGAGTTTTTTTCTTAAGATATCATAATAACTTCTTTGAGGATGCACCAGAAGCTTTAATTTTTGGGGAGCGCTTTCTATAAATATGGAAGATTTCTCGTCAATGCGAATACTCTCTTGTCCATCTAAAGAAAGGAACGCATACCCCCCGGAATTCCCATCTTTTAAAGTGAGTTGCAGGCGGTCGGACTCCGAGACCAATAAGGGTCTTTGAGCTAAGGTGTGAGGACAAATAGGGGTTAAGATAAGTACCGGCAAATGCGGCGATACAATCGGCCCCGAAGCGGCTAAAGAATAGGCGGTAGATCCTGTAGGGGTAGAGACAATAAGGCCATCTCCGGTATAAGTCGCCAGAAATTCTCCGTTCAAAAAAGTTTCAATTTCTAAAATCCTAGTGGAGGGCCCCGTATGAAGATAACAATCATTGAGCACCAACGATTTTTTAGATTTTTTACCTTTTTTTAATTCCAAAGTAATTTCCAGCATCAATCTCTCTTCTATTTTTAATTTATACTGTAAGGCTTTTTCTAAAGTTCGATACAAATCGGAGAAATCGGTCTCGGCTAAAAAACCTAATCTGCCTAAATTCACTCCTAAAATGGGGATACCAAAAGGAGCCAAAGACCGGGCCAGGCGCAAAATGGTGCCATCTCCTCCCAGAACAAGAGCAAATTCGGTCTGGTTTAATCCTTTCTCAAAGTTACTCATGACGTCTACTCCCCGTTTTTTAAGCCAACGGAGAATTTCAGGGAAAGCCTTTCTGGCCGGTTCCTTATCCCGATTAAAAAACAAGCCTATTTTTCTATTCATACATTATTTAGGATTATAGCAAAAAGAAGCCCCTAAAATAGGACACTCTCTATCCCAGAAAAGAAGAATATGGTATGATTAAAACTAGTATGAAAAATAGCCTAGAAGCAACATCTTTGTCCCATCTGGAAGTCATTCAGAGTATGGAAAGTTTCGTTAGCGAGAACTTACCCCAACTTCTTAAAACAGTAGACCAATCCTGGCAACCTGCCAGCCTTCTGCCTCAAATGGAAGGCCAAAATTGGCAAGAAGAGATTGCTTCCTTAAAAAATAGAACTGAATCCCTTCCAGACGAACTTTTAGTGGTCCTTGTGGGCGATATGATAACTGAAGAAGCTCTCCCAAGCTACCAAACCTGGATCAATCTTTTAGAAGGGGTGGGGGATATTAAGGGGGAAGGGAACTCCCCGTGGGGGCAGTGGAGCCGAGGCTGGACCGCCGAAGAAAAACGACATGGAGATCTATTAAACAAATACCTTTTCCTAACGGGAAGAATCAATATGTTCGCCGTAGAAAAGACCATCCATTACTTAATTCGGAATGGCTTTAACCCAGGGACAGAAAATGATCCCTATCTGGGGTTTATCTACACCTCTTTTCAGGAAAAAGCGACCCAGATTTCTCATAAAAACACCGCTGTTCTCAGTGGTAAATATGGAGATAGCCAAATTCAACTCATCTGCGGGACCATAGCCGGAGACGAAGCCCGCCATGCAAAAGCGTACGAATGCTTTATGCAAAAAATATTTGAACTAGATCCGGAAGAAGCGCTGCTGGCATTTTACAAGATGATGAAGAAACAGATTTCGATGCCAGCCCTCCTTATGACCGACGGCGAAAGCCCCACACTTTACGACGATTTTTCTATGCTGGCCCAAAAATTGGGAGTTTATACCGCTAGCGATTATGCCAATATCCTCCAGGACTTGGTGGGAACCTGGAAAATTGCGGATATTCCCAATCTCAGCGGCGACTCTGCCAAAGCGCAAGACTATTTATGCGCTTTAGCGCCCCGCTATAGAAAATTGGCGGAAAGAAAAGGGAGTTCTTCCCTCCCAAAAAATAAATTTAGTTGGGTCTTCAACAGAATTTAAGATTGGCTCAATCCTCCCTATCTCCTTCTAAAAAATTCCGCTACCTCTTAGAATATAGCTTCGTTCGGTCGTTTATTTTTCTGCTTCAAGTTCTGCCTCTCTCTTTTGCCCGCTGGTTCGGAGGGATCCTCGGATGCCTGCTCTATTTACTCCTCCCTTCCCGATTCAAAATTGCCAAAAAGAATTTGATCGCTTCTTTTCCAAAAATATCGGAAAAAGAGACACAAAGCATTGTGAGAGGCTGCTGGAAAAATTTAGGAAGGGGCTTAGCGGAATTCGCTCAAATGAACCAAACCTCTGCCCCAGAACTTTTATCTAGGTTTGATGAGGATGGTCTAGATTTACTGCGCCAATCCTATGCCCAAGGGAAGGGAGTTCTAGTGGTCACAGCCCACTACGGCATTTGGGAAATTGGCTCTAAATTTTGGCCTAGTTCGGGATTTCAAATGGCAGTCGTCGCCCGAAGAATAAAAAATCCATATGTGAATGACTTAATCACTTCTATACGTTGCGGGAGCGGTTCTCAGGTTATCGTAGCCCGCGATGCGGTGAGAGAATCTATCCGCTGGCTAAAAAAAGGAGGGATGTTAGCTATTTTAATGGACCACCGCATTTCTGAAGGCGGCTTAAAAGTCCCTTTTTTTGGGAGAGACGCCTACACTACTTCCCTTCCGGCCCTCTTAGCCTTGCGCTACAAAGTCCCCGTTCACATGGCTTACTGCATTATGGAGGGAGACAAATTCAAATTGCAGGTCACCCCAGCAATAGACTTTTCAGATTTAGAACCGAATGAGCAAGGAATTTATAACGCCACCCTCCGCATGAACAGGGGAATAGAAGAATGGGTCAAACCCCGCCCCGAACTCTGGCTCTGGATCCATGACCGCTGGAAATAATTAGGGAATTTTCCAATCTATAACCAAATAACTTTAATATCATTTTCTACTTGTTTAAATTCTTTATCCCCGGTAAGAAGTTCGGCCTTCTCTTGTTTTGCTAAAGCAGCGGCAAAACAATCGGCATAGGACATTTTATTTTTCGATTTATATATCGCAGCCCTCCTCGTTAAATCCCAATCAATATTAATAAATTCTACCCCTAGTTCTTTAAGTTCAAAAATAGCGCGATCTGCTTCAGTTTCTGAGATTTGTTTTGCAAAAGAATACCAAACTTCTCCCACATTAATAATCGACATTTTTAATGGAATTTTATTTTCATGTGCAACGGCAATAATTTCAGCCACTGTATCGCCTGCATTTTCATTTTCCATATAGGCAATAACTGCCCATGAATCAAGAACAATTACCTTAGATTTATGAGATATCATAGCTCCCTTTCTTTGCGCCTTTCCTCCATTAATGTTTTCATCAACCCTTTACCCTTATACTTTCCCTTTAAACTAAATATATACTCCCTCGTAATGGGGATTAGTATAATGTGATGACTTTTTTCATCCGTTTGAATCTGAATTTGAGTTCCTCCCTTAATCCCAAATTTGCGACGTACAGAAGATGGAATAACAATTTGTCCTTTTACGGTAGCTGTAGTAACCATATTTTACCTCCTACTTATATAAATAAGTATAACAGATATAAAAAGTAAGTCAATATAGTTATTTACTACCTCTACCGGCAATAAAATTTTAACTTAGATGGATTAAACGTTCAATATATAAATTTGTTCAATCTCTGCGGGAAAACTTTAGGCTTTGATTAAATAAGGAGTACTGGCTGGCAGGGAATACTATTTAACCCAAAAATTGGGGTTAATTCTGGGCGCTTACGCTTGTTGGTCGACGATGTTTTTGGCTCGTATATAGATTTCCTCTAGGGTATCTAGTTTCATGGGAGTCGTCATCTGTAATATGCCATCGATTAGTTTGGCAGGAACAAGAGTGGCTTTGCGTAACATTGGGTAGTTCTCTATTTCTGCCAAATTCAACGGACCTCCAAACAGATTGCTTGGGATAATTACATTTACAGAGGTAAAGTCTTTGTTTTGGAGACTCTGGACATTCACCAAACTGGCTAAACCTGTCTCCAATCTTGCCCAGTCTAATGCGTATTGGTTCCCTTCCAATTCCCGATACTGCTGTAAAATTGAATATTCTGAAAACCTACAAACAAAAGGTTAGACCATTGGAAAATGCGGAGAATAACGTGTATAATATCCGCAACATATGCGTAGAATAAACAAATATATTTACCAACTACCTGACTGGCCTGATTTTCATTGGAGAGAAAGAGAATTATCCTCAAAACTAGTTGAAGTGCACCTCCGACAAGGCCACCTCATTGGAAGAATGGAAAGTCTCGGTTTTTCCCAACGTGATGAAGCCGTGTTAAAAACACTTACTGACGATGTTGTGAAGTCCAGCGAGATTGAAGGCGAGGTACTTAATCCTCATCAGGTTAGATCTTCAATCGCGCGACGGCTTGGCATGGACATTGCGGGTCTTCTGCCCTCGGATCGTCTTGTGGATGGTGTAGTTCAGATGACTCTCGAAGCAACACAAAACTTTGCTCGGCCTCTAACCAGAGAAAGGTTATTTAGCTGGCATGCGGCACTGTTCCCAGATGCTCAATCGAACATCAAAGTCGGCATTTTGCGGGACGACACCAAGGGACCAATGCAAGTTGTGTCCGGCCAGATTGGTCATGAGCGCGTACATTATGAGGCACCGGCCGCCGAACACTTAGAATCTGAATTGGCGGTATTTTTAGACTTGGTAAACAAAACCAGCAACTTGGACCAAGTGCTCAGAGCTGCAATGGCTCACCTATGGTTTGTAACGATACATCCCTTCGATGACGGCAATGGTCGTATCGCTCGCGCAATCGCGGATTGGGCACTGGCGCGATCCGAAAATAGTGCGCGGCGTTACTACAGTATGTCAGCGCAAATTCGCCGCGAGCGCAAGGAGTATTATGACATCCTTGAGCAGACACAAAAGGGCACGCTCGACATCACGGATTGGATGCGGTGGTTCCTAGAATGTCTGGATCGAGCTATTGTAGGAACGGAGGGTTCGCTCGCCACGATCTTTAAAAAGGATGGGTTCTGGAAAATGGTTGCACACTTGGCGCTCAACGAGCGGCAGCGCCTAATTCTAAACAAACTCCTGGATGGATTCTTTGAAGGGAAGTTAACATCGTCCAAGTGGGCGAAACTGGGCAAGTGCTCTCAAGATACAGCACACCGGGATATCGTAGAGCTCGTAGGCTATGGTATCCTTGTCAAAGATTCTGCAGGTGGACGAAGTACAGGATATTCATTGCAAATTCTTATTCGGGAAACTAAAAAATAAATGCGGTAAGTCCTGCTTAGGTTCCCATGACGTTCCTTCTCGTTTCAAACAAACTTAATCGTAAAGCATCTCCCTGAGCAAAGATTTTATTTTACAACTTCCCCCGTCTTTCGCATTTCAGTAACCTTCAAATGATGAATTACTATAATAACAACTCATATTCTTCCATAATCTCAAAACAAATGGATTTTCTATGAATAACTTTTATAATAAAGGCTTTTTCGTTGTATCAGTCTCAGTGTCCCACAAAAAAATCTGCCCCATTGATTTATCAATGCGATTTTAATCATAAGCCCCATATTGATGCCAGTTTTGCGAAAGACGGGAACTTAATCGTAAAGCATCTCCCTGAGCAAAGATTTTATTTTACAACTTCCCAATGACCACCTTTGTCTGGACCGATGCGCTTGAGAATGCCCTTATCACGCAATTTAGCGATATTATTCTCAACCGCTGTTGTGCTAATTTTTACGGTTTCAGCTATTTGTGAAATGGTTACAATTTTATTTTCTCCAATGAGATCAATGATTTTGGTCTCATTTACACCCAACCTTTCTCCCAACCTTTCTCCCAACCTTTCTCTTGATCCAGCAGAGTCATCCCTATCGTTTTTTATTGATTCTTTCAAACTGTAAAGGGGACGTTTAAATAGGATAACAAAGAAACTATCACTCTCAATTACAGGAAAAGGCAATTTAACTTTGTCCATATATTCCCGAATCCGTTTAAATCCAGATCCAATGCGTTCAATTCGAAACATCCGGGCGAATATATCCGCAATGAGCTCATTGCGACGTATTGATAAATTGCCTAATTTTGCCTCGCTCATGCCTTCCGGGAAACCTCCAGGATTACTAATCACAACTCTGTCCTCATGAACTTCAACCATAATGCTCGTTCCGCGAACAGTATAATCTCGATGTATAATCGCATTCGCCACCGCTTCACGCAATGCCTCAAGCGGTATCTCATAAATATCCTGACGATCAAATCCACTAATCTCACTTCGCACATTTAAATGCTTCTCTAAAAATATCATCGCTTCCTTGTACTGTGTTCGCAAATCATCTTGAATATCTTTGCGATCATAAATATGCACCCGATTCGTGCCTTTAAAAGCAACCAGAGTCATTTGACATTGGATAATATGCCGTCGCGGTTCTTTCGCAAAAAATAGTACACCAGCTTTTTTAATTCCATCCTTGGTTGCTAAATTAAGACTCCGAAGAGCATCTTGAGGACTGACCTTATCTGCAGA
>JAHFCA010000191.1 GCA_023249715.1 Elusimicrobiota bacterium | reverse complement strand
TTAGAAGTGGAACAAACCTTGCGCAACCATTATCTTGAAAACGCTTGTAAAAATATAAAACTTAATAGTGTAGTTAAAAATATTTTAGAACGGTTCCAAAGAGATTCTATTCCAAACATTCCGCTCAAAGGATTATTTCTCTCCCAATATGTCTATGAAAACATCGCCCTAAGATCGATGAGCGATGTGGATTTATTGATCCCTGAGCAAGATGTTAAACGAGCAGAAAAGATTATTTTAGAGACCGGCTTTAATCCCATTTGGGGGTTAGAGGAGGTAATTCCAGAAGAATATCAGCTGGGGTATTATCATCCTACACAGGGAATCTGTATAGAACTCCATTGGAATTTGTCTCATACGGTCAATGGAATTAATTATGGAATTAAGCCGGATATCGAGGGCGTCTGGAAACGAGCCACCCCATCTCAAATTCAAAATGTTCCAGTCCTAGCCTTAACGATTGAAGACCATCTCTTATACCTGTGTATTCATGCCTCAAACCATATCTTCGCGCACGGGTTAAGAGCCCTTTACGATATTAAAGCGACAATAGACCGCTATTCCAACACGATAGATTGGAATGTATTATCCACGCGAGCGCAAGTATGGGGAGGATTGAGAAGCCTTTACATGAACCTTTGGCTTGCTAAAAAACTGTTGCAAGCGAAAGTATCGGAAGAATTTTTAAAGAGCATAGAACCTAAGAACTTGGAGAAGAACACGCTAACTTTCGCGGAAGAATGTTTTTTTATAAACACAGAGGAGCCAGAAAAAGCGTTGCCCCAAGCGGATGGGTTAGTGCGGCTCTGGAAAGAAAAAAATCTCCTTGAGAAATTGCGTCAAATGTGGGGGAATATTTTTCCTTCCCGCGATTTCCTTTCCACACGGTATATTGTATCTCCAAATTCCTGGAAAATATTCTTCTATTATCCGGTGCGGGTTAAAGATCTCATACTGCGTTATGGAAAAATAGCCCTCCAACTTATACTCAAAGATTCTAAGACAATAGAACGGGCTGACTTTAAACACCAAATCGACCAATTAAGAATTTGGCTATTGTCCTCTTAATGAATCCAAATAAAAAAAATACTATGAAAAACTCCTATGTAAAGCAAGCTGCAGATTATTTAAATTCTTTTCTTTCCTATGGTAAGGGGAAGATATGGGTTGCTTTATTTATGACCGTTTTTATAGGTTTGACGGAAGGGGTGGGTCTTTTACTCCTGATTCCACTTTTAAGTTTTTTAGGGCTGAACAGTGGCGGCAGCGGCAACCATTTACTAAGTCTTATTCAAACCATCTTTAGCTACGCGGGAATCCCGTTAACTCTTTTTTCGCTTCTTTGCCTATATATTCTCATACTGGGATTGCACTCTATCTTAAGACGATATTGGGAAGTATGGAACACGCGCCTCGTCTATGGGTACACTCGGTTTTTGCAAGACCGTCTCTATGGGGAGCTGAGCGGGATCCAATGGCTCCCATTCCTTAAAATGAGCAGCGCGGACATCTTACGCGTCTTAACCAGCGATTTATGGCGCGTCTCCTATGCTACAAGAGAACTCCTCTCTCTAATTTCTACAACAATTCTGATAGGGATCTATATTGGAGTTTCCTTTTATAATTCTTTCGCTTTGACTTTATTCACCCTGCTTGCGACCTCCCTCTTATTTCTTATCCTAAAATCTCTCACTCAAAAGGCGCGCCATTCGGGAGAAACATTACAGGGGTCCATTAAAGATATGTATTCCGCGGTCCTAGAACATTTAGGAGGCATGAAACTAGCTAAAAGTTATGGATTAGAACAGGCCCACTCAAAACGTTTCTTTTCTATTACCGAAAGAATAGAAAACGAACAAATTCTTTTTACCAAAGTAAACTCTGAAACGCGCATGTATCAACAAATTGGAGCAGCGATGATACTCGTTCTTTTTATTTATATATCGAACTACATCTTTAAAATTTCTCCCACCCATCTGTTTTTAACTATTTTCATATTTTCCCGACTTCTCCCTAAAGCGACTTCCCTCCAACAAACCTTTCAACATATCCTGAACTCGCTTCCCGCCTTTGAGGCGACAAATTCCATGCAACAATTCCTTGCAAAAAATAGAGAGCCTCTCTCTCCCCATACGACTAGAAAAATCCAGATTGAAGAGAGCATTCAATTTAAAAACGTTAGCTTTTCCTATGACTCTTCTTCTCCCAACACGTATCAACTAAAAAATATCGATCTTGTCATCCCAGCGCAACAAACTATCGCCATTACAGGTCCTTCGGGGAGCGGCAAAACAACATTAGCGGACATTCTTTTGGGTCTACTCCTCCCTACGGAAGGATCTGTTCTTATTGATAGAAAACCTCTAACCGGAGAAATAATTCACGATTGGAGAAGCTCTGTGGGTTATGTTCCGCAAGATACATTCCTCTTCAATGATACCGTCAGAGCGAACCTTCTTTGGGCTAAGCCACCTGCGGAAGAGCCAGAACTCTGGGAGGCTTTACACCTCGCATCCGCAAATTCTTTTGTGGCGAATCTGCCTCAGGGATTAGATACTATTCTTGGCGATAGAGGAATCCGGCTTTCGGGAGGGGAACGCCAACGCATCGCCCTCGCCCGAGCGCTTTTGCGCAAACCAACCCTTTTAGTGTTAGACGAAGCGACGAGTTCTTTAGATATGGAAAATGAGCTAAAAATTCAAGAAGCGATCGAACATCTCCAAGGAAAACTAACCCTCTTTATCATCGCCCACCGCCTTTCCACCATTCAAAACGCGGATGGAATTGTAATTCTAGAAAATGGAACAATTCGGGATAATAATAAAAATAAAGAGATGAAATATGCCTAAAATTTTAGATTCCCTATCTCTAAATTTAGATTTTTTGGGGTC
>JAHFCA010000190.1 GCA_023249715.1 Elusimicrobiota bacterium | reverse complement strand
GTGGAGGTTATTACTGGTTTAATTAAAGCCAACATTACCTCTCGCATTGCCTTTCAGGTGGCATCGGGAATTGATTCACGTACAATTTTGGATGCTTCCGGGGCCGAAAAATTACTAGGCAGGGGAGATATGCTTTTTCAAGCAGGCGATACGGCCAAGCCTAGAAGAATTCAAGGGGCCTTTGTTTCTGAAAAAGAAGTTAAAGATGTGGTAAAGTTTATTAAGGCCCAGGCCGAGCAAACAGCCGCTGAAACAGAGGAAGAAGAGAGTGGCGAAAAGAATAATTTGTCTATTGAGCCGGATGTTGTAGTGGCGGATAGCCGGGTTGATTCTGGAAATGATGTTCGCGATGATATGTATGAAGATGCCAAAGTAGTAGTGGCTCAAGCAGGCAAAGCTTCGGCTTCTTTACTTCAGCGTCGTTTACGAGTAGGGTATGCCAGAGCGGCGCGTTTACTGGATTTGCTGGAAGAAAAAGGTGTAATTGGACCGGGTGACGGAGCTAAAGCTAGAGAAGTTTTTATCGGACGGGCTCAAGATGATGGCACTGTAGCTCAAGAAGTTCCGAGTGGGGAGCAAGATCACGAAATTTAATTTGATTAAAATTAACTAAACCAATCTCTTTTCCGGACGTTCGTTTGCTTCCAGCGAGCAAACTCACTCTTTGCGGTCTGTGGATTTGTAAAGAGTTAAAGAAATATTATACTCTTTCCATCCAGTCAAATGACTTTTTCATCTTATGCTTCGCATGGGCTGAAAAAGTCATTTGCTAAGCAATCCACAGCCCACAGAGCCTACAAAGAGATTGGTTTAGTCAATTTCGCATATAAAATTAACTAATTCGGAGGGGAATATTTTTTTATGGCAAAAGTAAAAGGGGAGGGAAAAACAAATATAGAAAATAAAAGCGTTGGCACTGAACATAGTCGGAGCGTTGATTTGGCGGTCAAAGAAATTCAGCAAAAATATGGCGATGGTTCTATTATGCGTCTAGGAGAGGCGCGCCGGGTGAATGTGGATGTCATTCCTACCGGTTCTATTTCACTAGATTTAGCTTTGGGGGTAGGAGGAATTCCCCGTGGCAGAGTGATAGAAGTTTATGGTCCGGAAAGTTCTGGTAAAACTACTTTAGCTTTGCATCTTGTTTCGGAAGTGCAAAAAATGGGTGGTGTAGCGGCTTATGTTGATGCGGAACACGCCTTGGATCCGGATTATGCTCAAAAGATTGGAGTGAAAACGGCCGATCTTCTAATTTCCCAGCCGGACAACGGGGAGCAGGCTTTAGAAATTGTGGAAACTTTAGTCCGTTCCGGAGGAGTTAGTTTGGTGGTAATTGACTCGGTGGCCGCTCTAACTCCACGAGCCGAAATAGAAGGGGAAATGGACCAACAGCATATGGGTTTACAAGCTAGATTAATGTCTCACGCTTTGCGTAAACTGACTGGCGTAGTTTCTAAAACCAATACCACTGTTTTATTTATTAACCAAATTCGTCACAAAATTGGTGTGATGTTTGGTAATCCAGAAACGACTACAGGTGGTTTGGCTTTAAAATTTTATTCTTCCGTGCGGATTGAGATTCGTCGGGCGGCTCAGATTCAATCTGGAGAAAAGATTATCGGCAATCGCACTAAGGTCAAAATTGTTAAAAATAAAGTAGCCGCTCCTTTTAAAGTAGCCGAATTCGATATTCTCTATAACGAGGGGATCTCTCGGTTAGCCGATCTAGTGAATACTGGGGTTACTCTTGGAGTAGTAAACAAAGCCGGTGCTTGGTATAACTTTGGCGGTCAAAAACTTGGACAAGGTATGGATGGGTCGCGGCAGTTTTTAAAAGAAAATCCTAAAGTAGAAAAAGAAATTCTTGGGGCTATTAAAAAAGCGGTGGTGCAAGAGGTGTAGGCATTATAAAGCCCGGTCATGACCGGGCTAAAGTTGGTTCGAGTTTTTTAAGGCTTTGAAGAACTTGTTTGTTCTCCAGTTTGGCCTTGCGGAAGAGGACTGACTTGAATTAAGTAAAAATAGCCACACAGACTAAATCCAACTGTGTAATGTATAATTTCAATTATTCGTCCAACTCTTACTGGCAATTTTCCTGCTAGGATTAAAATAATAGCAGGTGTATCCGAAAGAACCAGAAATAGTGTTAGCATACGAGAAAAAATATTGGAATTAAGGGCTACTCTTATTTTTAAAGAATTACCGTCCACTCCATTTTCTTTTGATAATATTATGTATGAATCTATGGTAATCCATCCAATAGAGAGCAAGGCAAGAATTAATAGTATCCTATCCGTCTCCTTCATAAATATGGGAGACCAGTAGTTAGTTATTGTCATAACAATAAACAAAGCAAAAATCCCTAGACATATGTTTGCCAGAAATAAGTTTGTTTTTCCGGTAGCCTGCTCAAATTTATGGCTTATTTTGGTAAAGAACGAAAGCATTTTCGTATCAACTCTTTCAAAAGCGTTCATGGCTGTCTCCATCCCAAATTTGCATTTGAATTTTAATTACAGTAACGAAAGCCTTGACAAAAGTCAAGCTTTCGTGGATTAGAGTTTTTCGCACGATTTATTTCCTAGTCTGATTACGAGTATATGGCATTAAGGCCATAAAGCGGGCATTCTTGATGGCTTGAGAAATTTGACGCTGATGCTTAGGACAGAGATGATTGCGTTTGCTGGGAAGTACTTTAAATTGTCCCGACACAAATTTGCGAAGTAGTTTAACCTCTTTGTAATCAATTGTATTTACTTTTTCTTGGCAAATATCACAGACCATAATTTTAAGTTAAAGTTAGAATGGTATATCTTTAAGATCTATTTCTGCTTCTTCAATTTCGTTATTGGAAATAATAGGTTCGTCCTCGTTAATTACGGGAATCTCTTCTTCGACCATTTCTTTAATTACTGGCTTGG